>JAIOQA010000197.1 GCA_021413675.1 Deltaproteobacteria bacterium
GCACCGGGCTCGCGCCCTGCGTCCGATGCTCCCGCGCGTTGCGGGCGTCCACGTAGTAGATGTCGGCGTACTCGTCGTCCATGTTCGTTGCCTTTCTTGGGGCGCGCGCGGTCCCGATCGCGCGGCCCCGACCCCCGATCCCGTTGTGACTACGCCGCGTCCGAGTAGCGGCGCGCGTCGTCGGCCGCGACCGACAGCTGCGAGCGCGCGCGCTCGAATGCGGCGTCGAGCGCGCCGGGCGGCAGCTCGTTCATGTCGGCCTGCCGCGGCTTCGCGGGCGCGTCCTTGTCGTCGCGCCCATCGAACATCAGCAGCGCGAGCTGACTGCCCGCCGCCGACATCGCGCCCGCCCCGACGTTCTTGATCGTCGGGTCCTCGCTGGTCCACGCCGCGACGCCACCCGCCGCGGTCAGGAGTCCCGCGATCGTCTTCGGCGCCCATCCCTCGCGGGCCAGGAACGTCCCGACGAGGGCGGTGCCCGCAGCGCCGCCCGCGGTGTACAGCAGGCGACGCAGGTTGGTGTCCTCGGGCTCCGCCGACTTGGCCGCCGCGCGCGGACGCGGCCGATACGGACGCGGCGCGGGTGCCGCCACGGCGGGTGCGGCGTTGCGGTGCCGCGCCAGCGGCTTCGCCTTCGGCTTGTGCTTGGTCTTGTGCTTCGTCATCGTCGTTCTCCTCTCAGGCAGCGGCGTTGATGTACGGATCCCGGACGCAACGCGCCGACGGCGCGCCCGGGCAGTGACGGGGCACCGGGCGCCGCGCCCCGCGCGGCAGCCCCATCGACGCAGCGACCGGATCCGCGATCGCCTCGACGAGCCGCGTGACGTGGCCGTGCCCGATCGACTGGATGACCAGCGCCATCACGAGCAGCAGGTCGTCGAGTTCGAGCGGCACCGCGAGGCCCGCGAGCCGCGCGTGCACGAACAGCCGCACGCGCTCGACCGCGACAAGCTCCTCCGGGTAGTCGACGACCAGCTCGCCCGCCCGGTCGAGCGCCCAGTCCGCGGCATCGGTCACCGCCGCGTGGAGCCGAGTCCATTCGACCGCGCGTGCATCGCCATCGCTCACGCGTCCCCCTGCCTTGCGCAGGCGTTGTCCCTTCTTCGTCGTCATGACAGTCCTCTCCCGTCGCGAGGCATGGCCTCGCCTGGCCCGCGCGAGGCGGGCGATCTCGTCGTGACGCGCGCGCACCATGCGCACGCACCTGCGTGTCGTCGTCAGCGCCGCGATCGCTCGCGCATGCGAGTCGAGCCGACGCGTCTCAGTCGCTGGATTGCGTGCCTACGCCGCGCGTTTCGCGACGAGGTCACCGAACGACGCGAACGCCTTCGGCGGCTTCGCCAGCGGGCCGAGAGTCAGCCCCTCGCGATTCAGCTCGCGCTCCACCGCATCGATCATCCCCGGATCGATCCCCAGCATCGCTAGCTTCGAACGCAGCGCGACCGCCCCCACGTCGGCGCCGACCCGCGCGGCCACCCGCGCCAGCCCCGCGACCCACATCTCCGGTCCTCGGCGGCGACTCGGCACGAGCCCCAGCCGCGCGTTGCGCTCCGTCCGCGCGATTGCATCCGCCGCCAGGTCGGCGATCGCCTGTGCTGTCGAGCGCACGATCGCCACGGCGCGGGTCCCGTACTTCCGCGCCACACGCTCGGCGATCGCCAGCGCCCACCCGATCGAATCCGTCTCTGCCGCGTCCGGAGCTGCACCCGTGTCCGCGAGGCGCCGCATCGCGTTGCGCGCGAGGCGCGCACGACCTGGCCCGTTCCGCAGCGGCGCCGCGCCCTCCTCGGCGAGCTGCGCCGTCCACTCGATCGCGTCGCGCGGCGCGATCGCCACCGGGCCCGGCGCATCCGCCGCCAGTCCGCACTCCAGGCACTCGACCGTGACGCGCGGATCCAGGATGACCGGCGCGCCATCCTCCACCGGGAACGTGTGCAGCCCGATCGGCGTGTCGAGCGTCGCGAGCTGCCGCACTGGACGCGAGTCGATGAGTTCGGCCACGCCGAGGTAAAGCGCCGCGCGCTCGACGCAGTTCGGATCCGGCGCCGGCAACCGCAGGCGCTGCGGCGGCTCGCACTCACCCACGCGCGGCCCGTCCTCGTCGTCGCCCAGGTCGTCCCGCTGCGGCAGCGAGCGGATCCAGTCGGTCAGCGCCTCGATCGTCGGGTGCGCCTCGGCGAGCTGCGCCAGCACGAGGTCCCCCGCGCCGACCAGCTCGGCGACGACTTCGGTGATCTGCCCGAGGCAGCGCCGGTCATTGAACGGCAGGCCGATCACGACACCGCTCCCGCCGGCCCGAGCTTGGCGATGATGCTGCGGATCCGCGCCACGGCATCGGGCACCGAGAGCGGCGCCAGCTCGCCGATCCATGCGTTCAGCTCGTGCGGCGCGAGTCCCTTCGCAACCTCCTTCGCGAGCGCAGCCTCCTCGGCCGTCAGCGCCTTCTGCATCGCGAGGAAGTGCATCATCGCTGCTGGCTCGATCGTCGGTGCCGCAGCCGGGCTGGTGTTCTGGTTCGCGGCCGGACGCGGCGCGGCTGCCTCGTTGACCCGCGGCGTGGTCGCGCTCGACACGCGCGGCGTGGCCGCGGGCGCCGCCGCCGGGTTCGCGGGCTTTGCCTTCGGCACCGCCTTGCGCCAGTCGAGCAGCGCGCCGAGGTTCGACAGATCGGTCCCCCCGTTCATCGCTTTGGAGATGATGATGGGGACGACCTGCGCGACGAGCGCGTTCAGATCGATGCCGCCAAATGGACCGGGTGCGGCCACCTCCGGGGCGAGCTCGGCGTCGTCCTGGTCCTCGTCTGCGACATCGATCGCGATGGGCGCCAGCGGCAGCCGCGCCGGCAGCCCGGCACCATCGGCGGCGCGCAGCAGCTCGGCCGACGCCTGGAGCATCTCGGGGAAGCGATCGATCACCGCGCGCGCCAGCTCGGTGTTGAGGCGCATCGCCTCGCGGACCACGCTGTTCGACTCCTCGCCACGCGGCGCCGGGGCGCGCTCCTCGACCGCGATCGGCCGCATCACCTGGACGTACGCGACCGGCACGTCCTCGACGATGCGAAGATCGTCATCGACCCCTTCCAGGCGGTAGCGACCGGGCGCATCCACCGCGCGCCGCAGATCGTCCAGCGCCGCGCCGACCTCGACTGTGAGCGGCAGCCCGTCATGCCCGTAGACCACCTCGGGCGCGCCGCGCGACTTCATCCGCCGCACGCGCCAGTGCGTCACTTGCTCGGGCACGTCGAAGGGTTCGCCGTTGCCGTTGTACGCCAGTTCCACCATGAGACCGCTCCTCGCTCCGGGTCAGCGGGGCCGCGCGATTCGCGACCCCATACTGACTACTGTCGGCAACTCGGGAGTCCCCGCGATCACGCGCGCCGAAATCGACCTCGCGATGACGATTGCGCGCAAGTGCGCGACCGCGCGTGGCGCGCGACGCCTCGCGCCGCGGTGCCAAGCCGCCCGTGCGGCGCGCTGAACCCGCCACACGAAGGCGCATCTTGCGTGCGAAATAATGTGCGAGATATCGATCGGCGCGTCCGTCCCGCGATCGGCAGGTTCTCGTCGACGATCGCGCGAAAATGCACCGCGATCTTGCGTGCGGGACATCCTCCGCGCACCAGAACCGCATCATTCATGCGCGCGAGACCTGCCCGCGCGCTGCGCAACTGGGCCAGGCCAGCGACATGTCGCCGAGTTCTTCAACGTCGGGCTCGAGCCCTCGTCCTGATTGGCGTGGATCCGGTGTAGTCGCGGCCGACTTCTCACGGCCGTCCCGGGTATCGCGGCTGCAGCGAGGTCCTAAGGGACCGGATCGGCAGCTGAGCGAGCTGGAGAGGTCGCCGGAGGGTAGGCAGCTCGTCCACCACGATGGTGGGTGCGCGGTTGATAGAACGCGCCCTCAACACGGCAAGCGTGAGGCCGGGGGCGGTTTGCCGAACCGTGCGGCCGGGTGGTGATCTTCGACGGGGGCCGGGGTAGGGGGCCGCAGGCGGGCGGGGAAGGCGGTGCAGAAGATCAGATCGGCCTGCCAGGCTCGCCCATCATGGCTCACAACCCGATCACCGTAGACCTCGGCAACGGCTGGAAGCTCATCGCGGTAGTTGGCCCCGACGTGAAGGCGATGGCTTTACGGCCCCGCACTGCGCCGGGGATGCAGGTTCCGCCCCCGTTGGTGCTCGCGTTCAAGCTGAACGATGGGAGTAACCAGCCGATCGAGATCGACCCGACGAGCGCCCACGCGCTCCTGATGATGGCCTCGATGGTCAACGGCCAGGCCGGGGCGAAGTAGCTCGCCGGATCCCCACCTGGATCCCCACCTGCTACGTGACGGACCGAGACGGCTGGCGACGCTCGGAGATGGTAACGGTCCGTTTTCGTTAGCAAGTGGTGATCTTCAGTGGGGCCCGGCCTGTGTTCCTAAACCGTAGGTCGGGTGCGGCCCGCCGCCGCCCTTGCGAGCGCGCTGCGCCACGCGGGGGAGACCGACCTTCGATCCCCGCCTGCGACGTGCCGAACCAGGACGGGTGGCGATGTCTCGGAACGCCCTCCGCCAGCGACTGCGAAACCAGCCGCGCAGCGTGTGGCCGCTCCTGGGTGATCACCGAGGCCGAGCTGGCGTCGTCTTGGCGGGGCCCAATGCGCGGTACTCGTCGGGTCGCATCCGGCTACAGGGTCCAAGCGAGCCATTGTGGAGGCCCCTTCGGTTCTCATCCCATTCGGTGCATTCGCGTTCTGTTGGTGCGCACAAGGTCCACTGCTCCCCCGTATCGCCCCAGACGACTGGGAAGCAGTAGGCGTCGTCGCGGTCGAAGCATCCGTACTCGTCGCAGCTTTCCTTAGAGATGGAACCAGGGGGGCGCATTCGCGCCAAGGCCCGCCCTGGTATCCGGACTTCCGGCACACGAAGTGTTGCGGCCCGGATCCTGAGCCACTTCCTAGTGCCTCGTTCAGCGTGGGCTCCTTTCCGCAACTTGCGACAACCACGGCAACCGACACGCTCCAGCAACGCATTCGCTATCGTACCATTGCTCGGCGAATCTCGCCGAGGACGACTAAGCCAAATCCGATGGTGGAGTGCCACCTTGCTCGCCGCCGAAGCGGGCAGCCGGGTGCGCGATTGGCGCCAGGTTGGTGCCGACTTGGACCCGGGCGCCGACCCGGCGGAGCGACCGCGCGGCTACCGGTACACGCCGCGGAGCAGGTCGATGAGGTCCGTCACGACCTCCTGCTCCGTGCACTGTCTGGTGTCATCGAAGCGCAGCCGCGCCGCGGCGGCCTTGGGGATCCACAACAGCGACAACACCGCGGGCGGATCCGAGAGCACGAGTGAGTGCTCCACGAGCTCGCCATCACCGGCGCGGTCCTGGGGAACCCACGCTCCGACTGGGATCTCCTGGGCGCGCTCGTTCAGCACGCCAGCGCGGAAGTTGTCAGCGGCGACGGTCGCCGAGTGCAGCCGTTGGCCGCGCGCCAACTCCTAGGGCAGCGCCGGGCTCGACTTCGCCCAGCGGATCGCGCCGCGCTCCGCGTAGACCACGGCCGCCCGCTCGCTGGTGCTCGACGACGCGCCGGGCGGCGGCGACGACGGACACGCGGAGGTCGAGCTGCAGCCCGCGGCGCTCGCATAGCCGGCAAGCGGCGTGTCCCAGACGCCGGACTACCCCGGGGCCAACCGCCGCGCTGTTGCATGAGGTGGGTCGTACGCTCCGCGAACCCGCGGCGCGGTAGCTCGCCGCGAGGTACGCTTGCCGCGGTGTGCGGTCGCTACACGCTGACGTCGAGCGCCGGCCTTGTTGAGGCGTTCGAGCTGTTGCGCGGCGAGCCGGTCGAGCACAGCGAATGGTGGCGCCCGCGGTTCAACGTCGCGCCGACGCAGCCGGCGCCCATCGTCACCAACCACGACGGCATGCGGTCGCTCGAGCTGGCGCGCTGGGGGCTGTTGCCGCCATGGTCGAGTTCGCGCTCGGGCGCGCCCCTGATCAATGCTCGCGCCGAGAGGATCGGAGAGAGCCGGCCGTTTCGAGACGCGATCCGTCTTCGCCGGTGCTTGGTGCCGGCTGATGGGTTCTTCGAGTGGCGCCGCGAGACCGCGACAAAGAAGTCGCCGGTGTGGCTGCATCCGGAGCCGCGTCGCCTCGTCGCGTTCGCTGGCGTATGGGAACGATGGCGAGCACCCGAGGGATGGCTGGTGAGCTTCGCGATCGTGACGACGAAGCCGAACGCGCTGGTGGCGCCGATCCATGATCGCATGCCGGTCGTCTTGCCGCCGTCGGCGTTTGCGCGCTGGCTCGATCCGACACAACAGGACCCGGCGCGGCTGCGCGACGTGTGGGAGCCCATCGACGTCGCCGACTGGATCGCGACCGAGGTTTCGCCGCTTGTGAACAAGGTCGCGCACGATGAGCCGGCATGCATCGCGCCGGCCGTGGTCGCGCCTCAGCCGGTGCAGGGGAGGCTCTTCTAGTTGGAAAGTGCGATTTCAACCTGTGACATGCCGAACCGAGACGGGTGCCGACTCCTCGAAAGGCCGTCCGCGAGCGACCGCGAAACCTGCCGCGCAACGCATGGAGGCGGATCCGCATTGAACGACCGCGGATTCGGGCGCGTGATCGGTGGCGGGGCACCGCCCGCCGGCGTGACCGCCCCGCTACTGGTACACCCCGCGGAGCAGGTCAATGAGGTCCGCCACGACATCCTGCTCCATGCTCTGACTGGTCTCATCGAAGCGCAGGCGCGCCGCTGCGGCCTCGGGGATCCACAACAGCGACAACACAGCAGGCGGATCGGCGAGCACGAGCGAGTGCTCTACGAGTTCGGCATCGCCGGCGCGGTCCTCGGGGAACCACGCTCCGACTGGGATCGCCTGGGCGCGCTCGTCCAGCATACCTGCGCGGAAGTAGTCCGCGGCGACCGACGCCGGATGTAGTCGCTGACCGCGCGTGAGCTCCCAGGGCAGCGCGGGGCTCGAGCGGGCCCAGCGGATCGCGCCGCGCTCCGCGTAGACCATGGTCGCCCGCTCGCTGGTCAACTCGACGACGCGCCGCGCGGCGGCGACTACCGTCACGCGGAAGTCTTGGGCGATCCCATGCGCGATCGCGAGGTCGAGCGGCGAGACCTCGCACCGCGCGCGGACCAGCGACGTCGGCATCAGCAACTCCGCCGCGAACGCGTTCGCCTCGATCTCGATGTCGGGCGCCCGGCGCGCCAGCGGCCCGCGCGACGGAGTCGCATGCGCGTGGTCGTGGGGCGGATGGCGCAGCACGACGTGGCCCAGCTCGTGGGCGATCGAGAAACGGCGCGCCCATGGGTGCGTCAGGTCCCGCGAGATGCGCACGACCGGCTTCGCGCCGTACTGCAACCGTGCCCGCGCGCGCTCGACGCCGCCGAGCACCAGCTCCACTCTTCCAGCTCGTCAGCCGTCGCTACGAGCGCGGCAGCATGCTGATCACCACCAACCAGACGGTCACGCAGTGGGCCCAGGTCTTCGGCGACGAGACCATGGCCGCCGCCGTCCTCGACCGCCTGCTCCACCACAGCCACACCCTGCTCATCCAGGGTGACAGCTACCGCCTTCGCGCCAAGAAGCGGGCCGGCCTCCTCGGCTCGGCCAAGCCCAACCACTGAACGCCGGAGAGGGGGTCACTTTTACTGTCGTTCGGGGGTCAGGAATTGGTGGCGCTTGACAGCGGATCTCTTCGCGCGAGTAGCACTCGGCTTCGAAGGCATCGAGGATCGCGATGACGTCGGCGTCGCCCAAGGCCATCCGGCGCAGCGCGTCCATCGCGCTCGCGGCCGATGCGCGCATCGCGATCCGCTCGGGCGGCGCGTCCTCGTCCGCCGCGACGACCCGCGACGCGGCGACGGCCACCATGTCGAGCCCGTCGCCGCTGTCGAGGTCGCCTGTCATCGGCAGGTGCGGGAGCTTCGCCTGGCGGGCGATCTCGTGCCGGACGCGCGCTGCGATCACGCCGCGCACATGCTGGGTCAGCGAGACACGGCTCGGATCCCATGTCACGTCGCCCGTGAACGTGTCCCCGATCGCATCGAGTACCAGTTCATCGCCGATCGCCACGCCACCCGCCAAGACCAGCGCGAGCGCGCGCCGCTCCGCGAACCAGGCCGAGGTTCAGGTCGCTCGGACGCGAGCCCTTCCGAGGCAATGCGAGCGGAGCGAGTAGTTGACGTCAGGCATTCCTGCGACGTTCTGCGCCCAGCCCGCCACGAGCGTGTCGTCGCTGGGCGTCGAGGAATGCGATTTGCGCCAGCGGCTGATCGACGTGCTGCGCGAGTCGAACGGCAACGTGATAGCCGCGGCGCGCGCGATGAGCCGTGCCCCGATCCAGGTCCGTCGATGGTGCCGGCGCTTCGGGGTTGATGTGTCAGGTTTCCGGCCGAGTCGCCATGTCACGGGGTGAGGATTGCGATTTGTCCGGCTGGTCAACAACAGGCGCGTCGAGCGCTCTGCCCAAGTTCGTAGACAAGCGCTGCCCGACTCTTACGCGTCCCGTGGTACACGGGCGTGATGCTTTACGATCCCGCGCGGCACGAGCTCCTGACCGACACCGCGTGGGACGAGGCTAGGGCGAGAGCGGCGATCGAGGCGATCACGGCGGACGTCGAAGCTGCGTTCGACGAGCGCGCGCTTTGGCCGACGCACCCGCTCGACGGCGCCTCACACGGCACGACCGGTGACAAGTGTCTCTATCACGGCGCAGCAGGCGTGATCTGGGCGCAGGTGTGCCTAGCCGAGCAAGGCATGGCCAAGACGCGCGACTGGTCGAGCTTCGCCGAGGCGCTCGTCGAGCACTATCGCGCTGCGCCGGATACAGGTACAGCGATGCCGTCATTCTGGCTCGGCGAGGTCGGTGTGTTGCTCACGGCGTGGCGGCTCGACCGCAACGCGGTCGACCTCGACGTGCTGTTCCGTCTGATCGAGGGCAATCGCGACAACGTCGCCGACGAGCAGATGTGGGGGGCGCCGGGCACGATGCTCGCAGCATTGTTCATCCACGAGGCGACCGGCGATCCACGTTGGCGCGCACTGTTCGATGCCGACGCTAGCGCGCTGATGCAGCGGTGGCACCGCAGCGACGAGGCGGGCTGCTCGCTGTGGACGCACCATCTCTACGGCGAGGTCGTCGATCAGCTGGGAGCCGGGCACGGCATGGCGGGCAACGCGTTCTCGATCCTGCGCGGCGGGCCAAACGCCACAGCGAAGGCGCTTGCCGCCGAGGCCCTGCACGCAACCGCGATCGAAAGGGGCGGGCTCGCCAACTGGCCGCAGTATGCCGTGACGCCGCGCCGCGGGCGCACAGAGCTCCTAGTGCAGTGGTGCCACGGCGCGCCCGGCATGATCACGTCACTATCCGCGCTCGACGACGACGAGTCTGACCGCCTTCTGCGCGCGGGCGGCGAGCTGGTCTGGAAGGCGGGCCCGCTCGCGAAGGGCGCCGGGCTGTGCCACGGTACGGCAGGCAACGGCTTCGCGTTCCTTGAGTTGTTCCGCCGTACCGGCGACGAGCTGTGGCTCGATCGTGCGCGCCGGTTCGCGATGCATGCGATCGAGCAGTCCGAGCGGTTGGCTGCGGTCTACGGCCGGCTGCGCTACTCGCTGTGGAACGGCGATGCCGGCGTCGCCGTCTACCTGCACGGCTGTCTGGGCGGCCGCGCGGGATTGCCGCTACTTGACGCCTTTTGATCCGTCGCCGTCTCGGCGCCTCATCGCAGTGCAGATTCGATCCGGAATTTGCCACCTTTCGATCGACGGGGGCGACACCGACGACGTTCGTTTCAGCGGTACAGATCGTGCGCGCGATCGGACTGCGACACCGAAGAGTCTGGCAAAGCCTGGCGCGTCCGAGCGAGCTCGCTGCGCTTGCGCGGCGGCATATCCGTTGCTGTAAGCGGCCGCCATGAAGACCTCCCTTCGTCGCGGAGCCCTGCCCCGCGTCTCTTCTGGTTCGACGACCCGGCGATCGTGGTTGGGTCATTCGAGTTGGGTGCGTTCCGTCGCGATGAGTCGGTGGTCGTGAGCGGTGGCCCTCGGACGCGCGCTGCGGAACATGTGTTTCGGAACACCGTGTTCCGATTGTTCCGATCGCGGCGCGTAAGTGTCCGGCCGTGGGTGGCGCAGCCAGCAAGCGCGCTGGCATCGCGCTTGCTGATGATCACCTCGTAGGCATCTGTTTCTCTGATTGAACGTTGCTTCCCGCTTGAGAGTGGGAAGCTCGCACGCTGGTCCGACTGCGCTCTTGCGAAACCGCTCTGCGGCGCGAGATGCCCGCGGCTTGCCTGGATGGCGTGGTTTTTGGAGTGAGGCAATGAACATTCAGTCTGGTGCGAATCACGTGGACCGCGACGACCGCGACCACCATGAGTTCGTGTTCCCGCGCGATCTGTTCGGTACCTCCCTCGACTCGTCGGCGGTGTTCTGGACGTGCGTTCGCGTGCGGGCGCGCTGGGAGAAGAAGCTGTGCCGCGTGCTGCGGTCGCAGGCGCTGCCGCACTACATGCCTGTCGTGTCTCGGCAGTCGTACAGCGGTCGCAAGCTGCGCAGTTCATCGATCCCGCTCTTTCCAGGCTTTGTCTTCGTAATGGGCAATCACACGAAGAGCGCGTTCAGAGATCCAGGCGTCGTGAGCGTGCTGAAACCGACCTGTCCAATGCGGATCATGGAGCTCGACAGCCAGATTCGCGCCGTGCATCGCATCCTGGCACTCGGCCGTCCCGTCGGGGTGACCGCGCAGTACGAAGTCGGCGATCGCGTTACGATCACGTCGGGGCCGCTGAGTGGTCTGTCGGGCACGATCGCCTCGACCGCCGGTGCAAAGCGGCTCGTGCTGTGGATCGACATGCTCGGCGTCGGAGCGTTCGTCCAGCTGGGATCCGACACGATGCTTGCGAGGCCTGCATGAGCGCGGATTGGTTCCCGTTCCGGGTCAAACGCGCCGCGCCGGCGTCGCGGCTGGTGTGCTTTCCTCCCGCCGGCAAGGGCGGGAGCGTGTTCCGCACGTGGCAACCCGCCGCCCCCGAGGCGATCGAAGTGCTCGCCGTGCAGCTACCGGGTCGCGAGACACGCATGCAGGCGCCGCCGATCGATGACGTCGATCGGCTCGCGGACAAGATCTGCGAGGCGCTCGTGCCTTTCCTGCGCCATCCCCTCGCGCTCTTCGGTCATTGCTACGGTGCGGTCGTCGCGTTCGAAGTTGCGCGGCGCCTGCCGGAGGACTTCGTCGCGATGCTTTGCGTCTCCAGCTGCCGGGCTCCTCACATGTTGAGCCCGGCGGGCTGGTCGGCGGGCCGCCCCTCGTTTGTCGACAAGGTCGAGATCGTCCGCGACGCGTATGGGGACAAGGTGGCGGACCTGCCTGCGGAGCTCCTCGAGGAGCTCATGCCCGGGCTACTCGCCGACCTGGTCGCCCTCGATCGCTATCGCTGCGAGGAACCCGTCGAGCTCGCGTGTCCGATTCACCTGTTCGTCTGGGAGCAGGACCTCACGGTCTCGCGCGACGAAGTTCAGGCATGGCAGCACTACACGACCGCGAGGTTCACGACCTCGACCGTGAATGCCAACCGCGAGGAGCTGGCTCCCGAGGGAGCGACGATCACCCACGCGGTCTACGCCGAGCTCACGCGAGCGGACGAGCAATCCCCGTTCGTCCACCAAGCTCGCTGAGGTGATCCGAGGAGCATGATGACCGATGTTTGATGGAGTCCTGAGCCTCCCGACCGACAGGGCACGCGCGCTGCCGAGCAGTCAGTGCGGCGTCGTTCGCCGTCTCGATGCGAGCACCTGCGATCAGGTGCAGCAGCTGGCGCGCGCGGAGGGCTGCGATGCGGAGAGCGTGTTCCTCGCTGCCTGGCTGTGCCTCCTGTCGCGCTGGACCGGGCAGACCGAGATCGTGGTGGACGTCTCCGATGATCCCGGCTTTCGCGACTACTTGCGGCGGGTCACCAGGGCCTTCGCGAGCGATCGTTCGCGCGCGGACGACGTCGAGGATCCGCGCCGGGCGCCTGGGTCGCGCTGCCGGACGCTGTTTGCGACGCGGCCGTCCGGTACCGTGTGTGACCTCTCGCTGGTCGCGAGCGCTTCACGCGAGCTCACCTTCTCGTACGCGACCGATCTGTTCACGGCCGAAACCATCGAGGGCCTCGCCGACCAGTACCTCGTGCTCCTGGCCGGGATCGTGGAGGATCCAGACGCGCACCTCTCTCGCCTGTCGCTGCTCTCCGAGCGTGAACGATTGCAGCTCCAGACGCGGTGGCGCGAGGCCGAGCTCGGCGCCGCGCCGCCTCACTGCATCCACGAGCTCGTGGCTGCACGTGCGCGCGTCGCGCCGGATGCCATCGCACTCGTCTGCGGAGATGAGCGGCTCACCTATGGCGACCTCGACCGGCGCGCCGATCAGCTCGCGGCTCGCCTCGCCGCGCTCGGGGCCGCGCCCGACGTCTTCGTCGGCCTGTGCACCGAACGATCGATCGAGATGATCGTCGCGATCCTCGGCATCCTCAAGTCGGGGAGCGCCTACCTGCCGCTCGAGCCCGGGCTGCCGTCCGACCGCCTCGCGTTCATGATCGACGACGCCGCGCCGCCGATCATCGTCACGCAGCGCTGCCTCGCCGCCGCGATTCCGCAGACCAGCGCGGCCGTCGTGCTCATCGACGACCTCGGCGACGGTCCGTCATCGGCACCATGCGTCGTGACGCCCGCCAACCTCGCGTATTGCATCTACACCTCGGGTTCGACCGGCAGACCGAAGGGCGTGCTCGTCACCCACGAGAACGTGACGCGGCTGTTGTCGACGACCGAGCGGCACTTCTCGTTCGACGAGCGCGACGTGTGGACGCTGTTCCACTCGTTCGCATTCGACTTCTCGGTGTGGGAGCTGTTCGGCTGTCTTGCCTACGGCGGCCGCCTCGTGATCGTGCCGTCGACGGCCGTGCATTCCCCGGATCTGTGCTGGGAGCTCCTCGAGAAACACGGGGTGACGGTCCTCAACATGACGCCGTCAGCCTTCCGCCAGCTCGTCGCCGTCGCGGTGGAGCGTCCGCACCTCGCCGCCCTGCGCGTCGTCATCTTCGGGGGCGAGGCGATGTATCCAGCGTCGCTGGCCGCGTGGGCCGCCGTGTACGGCTGGGATCGCCCGGCCCTCGTCAACATGTACGGCATCACCGAGACGACCGTTCACGTCACGTACCGCCGCCTCCGCGCCGGCGACGCGACGCTGCCCGCGAAGTGCCCCATCGGCATCCCACTCGACGACCTCGGCATCACGATCCTCGACGCCGCGCAAGCGCCGGTTCCGCGCGGAATCCCCGGCGAGATGTACGTGCGCGGCAGGGGAGTGTCCCGCGGCTACCTGAACCTGCCTGATCTGACCGCGCAGCGCTTCATTCCGGACGTGTACGGCGGAACCGGCCGACTCTATCGAACCGGCGACCTTGCCCGCCTGACCCACAGCGGCGAGCTCGAGTACCTCGGCCGATGTGACGCGCAGGTAAAGCTGCGCGGCTATCGCATCGAGCTCGGCGAGATCGAGGCGTGCCTGACGGCGATCGATCCCGTCGCCGCAGCCAGCGCAGGCCTCGTCGGCGATGCGGACGCCAAGCAGATCGTCGCGTGGATCACCGCGCGGCCAGGGTGTCGCCTCGACACCGCGCTGATTCGCGAAGCGGCGGCGAAGGTCCTGCCGCACTACATGATCCCCGCGCGTCTACTCGCCGTGCCCGCGCTGCCGCTGAACCGCAACGGCAAGATCGATCGGGGGCGTTTGCTGGAGCTGGTCGACAGCGCACGGGCCGATGAGATCCGATTCGAGCGACCGACCAGCAGTGTCGAGCTGGAGCTCGCCGCGTTGTGGGAACGCGTGCTCGATATCCGGCCGGTCGGGGTTTCGGACAACTTCTTCGCGCTCGGCGGTGATTCACTCCGCGCCGTGCAGGTCGTTCGCGCCGCACGAAGCCGGGGCATCACCCTCACCGTTACCGAGCTGTTGACGTCGCGATGTCTGGGGGACCTCGCTGCGAAGGTACGCGTCGTCCAGGAGCTGCCATGACGGACAACCCTCGGTCAGACGGCAAGACCTACGTGGTCGTCGTCAACGACGAGCTGGAATACTCGCTGTGGCCGGCGAGCTCGCCGTTGCCGAACGGCTGGCGCGACACCGGACACCGCGGCACGAAGGCCCAGTGTCTGTCGCACATCGACGAGCTGAGCCCGGCTGAGGCGGAGGCCGTGACGTCCCCGCTCGTGGACCCGGTGACGCCGACCGAGCGTGTCACGTGCACGCTTGTCGCCGAGATTCTCGGCGTCGACAGGGTCGGCCTCAACGACAACTTCTTCGCGCAGGGCGGCACCTCGCTACTCGCGATTCGCCTGCTCGAGAGATTGCGTGCGAGCGACCTCGAAGTGAGCCCCAAGGACTTGTTCGAAGTCCGTGACCTCGGTGAGCTCGCGGGCCGGCTGCGGCCGCTGCAGAAGCTGCACGAGGCGCCGCCCAACCGGATCCCGTCCGACGCCGAACGGATCACGCCGGAGATGTTGTCACTCGTCGCCCTCGATCAGCAGCAGATCGACGACATCGCCGCCATCGTGCAGGGTGGTGCGCGCAACATCCAGGACGTCTACCCCCTGACGCCGCTCCAGGAAGGATTCGTCTTCGAGCATCTGACCACGGACGTCGACCCCTACGTCACCTCGCTCGTGTTTCACTGCGACTCCGAGCCCGACCTCGTGCGCTTCATCGCCGCGCTGCAGCAGTTCGTCGCACGGCACGACATTCTGCGCACCGCGATCGTCTGGGACGTGCGTCCGCGACCGGTGCAAGTGGTGCTGCGCGACGCGCCGCTCGCGGTCGAGCGTCGTGAACGGATTATGACCGACGACGATCTCCTCGCGATCGGGCGAGCGCAGGCGCGGGGCTTCGATCTCCTGCGCGCGCCGCTCGTTCGCGCCACGGCGGCGCCGAACGCCGAAGGCGGCTGGAGTCTGCTGCTCGTGATCCATCACGTCGTCGACGACGACATGATGTTGCGCAACCTCGCCGACGAGCTCGCCGCCGTGGCGCACGGACGTAGCCTGCCGACGCCGGTCCAGTTCCGTACCTTCGTGTCGTACCTCTCGACCCGAGATGTCGGGGCGAGCGAGGCGTTCTGGCGGCAACAACTCGACGGCTTCGTCGAGCCGACGAACCCGGTCCGTGCACGCGGCCAACGTCTCAGCAGCCACGAACGGATCCTTTCGCGTGAGCTGACCGCCCGCGTGCGCGCGACCAGCCGCGCGTGCGCGGTGGTTCCCGCAGCGCTCATGCATCTGGCCTATGCGATCGTCCTCGCGCGGCGCACCGGCGCGAACGACGTGGTGTTCGGCACCGTGCTGTCTGGGCGCTCCGCGCCGGTCGTCGGATTGGAATCGGCGGCGGGCATGTTCCTCAGTACACAGCCGATCCGTGCGCGCCTCGAGCGGGGCACCGTCAGGGAGGCGCTCGCCCGAATGCACGTCCTCCTCGCGGAGCTCCCCGCGCACGTGCACGTCTCGCTGCCCCAGATCCAGAGCTGGTCGAGCATCCGACCGCCGGCGCCGTTGTTCTCGGCGCTGCTCAACACACGCCACGCGACGAACGATGGAACCGATCGACTGTTTCACGGCGACTTCGGCGTGCGCGACGGCCGCGCGGGGGAAGTGACGCACTACCCGTTCACCGTGAGCATCAACGACGTCGCGGATGGATATCAGCTCGGCGTGCAGACCTTGGCGGACGACGGCGAGGACGTGCTGCGAAGGCTCGAAGACGTCATCGCGTCCCTCGCGGCCGACGTCGACCAGCCCGTCTCGTCGGTCCTGCCGCGGACGCTCGCGGAGGAGTCCCGCGCGCACTGGCGCGCGAAGCTCGCAGGCGCGCCGCACGCGATCGAGCTGCCGACCGACCGGGTGCGTGTCGCGGAGCCACGCCACGAGCGGGTGACGTTCCGGATCGAGGAACATGCCCCGTCGCAGGCGATCCTGCTATCGGCGTTCGTCGCGCTCCTGCATCGCTACACGAGGCAAGAGGATCTGGTCGTCGCTTCGTCGGGGCTGCCGCTCCGAGTCGCCGTGCGCGGCGAGGAATCCTTCGACGCGCTCGTCGATCACGTGGGCGCCCAGCTCGTCGAGGCGCGCGCTCATCAGGTGGTCTCCCTCGACGAGCTCGGCATTCAGCCGCAGGTCGCGTTCGCGACACCGGAGCCGACCAAGTTCGACATCTCGCTGACCATCGCCGACGACGGCACGGCGACGCTTCACTACGCCGCAGATGTGTTCGACGAGCGCACGGCGGCGCGGATGGCGAGGCACTACCAGGCGCTGCTCGGTGCGGTGCTGGCCGCGCCCGAGCGCCCGATCGCAGAGCAGCCGTTGATCTCGGCGGACGAGCGTCGCGAGGGCTACCGGGGGGCAGCCTCGCGGAGATCTTCGAGGCGGTGGTGGCGCGCGATCCCGACGCGGTCGCCATCGTGCGTGCGAACGCGCCGGCGGTGACGTACGGCGAGCTGAACCGGCGGGCCAACCAGCTGGCCCGGCAACTGCTTGCGGGGCCGCCCGTGGGACGGGTCGGGATCGCGATCGAACGCTCGCTGGAGTCGGTGGTGGCGACGCTGGCCGTGGTCAAGGCGGGAGCCGCGTACGTGCCGCTCGATCCGCGCAATCCGGTCGAGCGGCTGCGCTTCATCGCCGACGACACCGACCTCGATCTGATCGTGACCGACGGCGTGCGCGTCGCGGTGGAGCGGCGGGTGCTCGACGTGCGCGGGCAGCGGGCAGCGATCGAGGCGCACGCCGACGCGAACCTCGCGCACCACGCCCGCCCCGACGACATCGCGTACATCATGTACACGTCGGGCTCGACCGGGCAGCCGAAGGGCGTGTGCGTGCTCCAGCGCGGTGTCGTGCGGCTGGTGTGCAACACGACCTTCATCACGCCGGCGCCGGGGCAGCGGTTCACGCACCTGAGCCCGACGACGTTCGATGCGTCCACGTTCGAGATCTGGGCGCCGCTGCTCGGCGGCGCGACGATGGTGTTGATCGAGGGCAACCAGCCGTCGCTCGACACGCTCGCCGAGGCGATCGAGAGCCAACGGGCCGACGTCGTGTGGCTGACCACGGGCCTGTTCAAGCTGATGGTCGACCACCGGCTCGACGCGCTGGGGCACGTGGGCGTGCTGATCACCGGCGGCGATGTCGCGCCGCTGGCGCAGGTCCAGAAGGTGCTCGCGGCGCTGCCGGGCTGCACCGTGATCAATGGCTACGGACCGACGGAGAACACGACCTTCTCGACGACGTATCGCGTGCCCGCGCATGCTTCGTGCACGCGCGCGCTGCCCATCGGCACGCCGATCGCGAACAGCACGGCGTACGTGGTCGACTCGAACGGCGCGCTGGTTCCACCGGGCGTGATCGGCGAGCTCTACGTCGGCGGCGCCGGCGTCGCGCGCGGCTACTGGAATCGCCCCGAGCTGACCGCCGAGCGCTTCGTGACGTTGCCGGCGCTCGGCGAGCAGCGGCTCTATCGCACCGGCGACCTCGCGCGCTGGCGCACCGACGGCGCGCTCGACTTCCTCGGCCGCGCCGACCAGCAGGTCAAGATCCGCGGCTTCCGTGTCGAGCTCGGCGAGATCGAAGCGGTCCTCACGACGGATGCGCGGGTTCGCGAAGTAGCTCTCGTCGCGCGGCGCGACGCGCACGGTGAGACCCGGCTCGTCGCGTACTGCGTCGGTGATATCTCGGCGGCCGAGCTGCGCACGCTCGCCGAGCGGCGGTTGCCGGAGTACATGGTCCCGGTCCACTTCGTCACGTTGTCGGCGCTGCCGCTCTTGCCGAGCGGCAAGCTCGATCGCAAGGCCCTTCCCGACATCGCGCGCGCGGCCGACAAAAGCTACGTCCCACCGCGCACGGCGGTCGAAGCCGCGCTGGTCGCGATCTGGCGCGAGGTCCTGAACGTCGCCCGCGTCGGATGCACCGACCACTTCGCCGATCTCGGCGGGCATTCGCTCAACGCGATGCTGGTCGCCGCTCGCATCCGCAAGGAGCTCGGCGTCGACGTCTCGCTGCGCGACCTCCTCGCCCGCACGACGATCCGCGAGCTCGCCAAGCTGCTTTGCGACGCGAACCTGGCCCGACCCGCGCGCGGCGCGCTGACTCGCGTGTACGCGCCGACGCCGCACCAGCGGCGCATGTACGTCCTCGCCGAGCTCGACGGCGCCAACGAGGTCGTCGCGCGTACGTATCCGATCGAAGGCGACGTGGCGCGCCTCGAGGAGGTGCTGCGCACGCTAATCCAGCAGTACGAGCCGTTGCGGACTTCGTTCGAAGAGCGCGACGGCGCGATCATCGCGTCGGTTCGTGACGAGGTCGCGTTTGCGATCACCGAAGCGACGAGTCCGTTCGATCTCGGCGTCGCACCGCTGATGCGCGCGCGGATCGATGGCAATCGGCTCGTGGTCGAAGTGCACAGGGTCATCGGTGCGCGCGCGTTGTTTGACAAGCTCGACGCGGCCCTCACGCCATCCGGAGCGCTACCACCACGGCCCGAGCCCGACGAGGCCCTTGACGCGCCGGAAGTCTACGCGCTCGCACCGCAGCAGCGGCAGCTCTGGTTCCTTCACGAGCTGATCGGCGCGAACCACGTGTACAACATGGTCGCCGCCGCCGAGGTGACGGGAACGATCGACGTTCACGCGTTCGCGGAGGCGGTCGAGCACGTCGTGGCACGCCACGATGCGCTGCGCGCGACGTTCGAGCTGCGAGACGGTGCGCCGGTCCAGATCATCCATGCCGACGCGCGCGGCGTCTTCTCGTGTGACGACCTGCGCGGAGTGCAAGCGGAGGCGCGTCGCGAGCACGCATTGGGGCTGGTCCGCCAGGATGCCGCCCGCGAGCTCGATCTCGCGCGGGGCCCGCTGATGCGCGTGCGGCTGATCCTGACGGGCGACGACAGCGCGATGCTGGTCTCGACGACCCACCACATTCTTTCCGATGGCTGGTCGCTGAGCCTGTTCATGGACGAGCTGTTCGCGACGTACGACAGGCTCGTGCGAGGGGCGGCGATCGAGCAACGTCCACTCGGCGCGCAATACACGGATTACGTCGCGTGGCGAACGCAACTGCCCGTCGGCGATAGCCTGGCGCACTGGAAAGCCAAGCTGACCGGAGCACCGCAGTCGATCGACCTGCTCACCGACCGCACGCGAAGCGGCGCTCTTCGCTACCACGGCGGCGTCGTGCCGTTCCGGGTCGACCCAGGTCTGGCGAAGCAACTCGGCGAGTTCAACACCGCCCGCGACGTCACGTCGTACATGACGCTGCTCGCCGCGTTCGTCGCACTGCTGCATCGCTACACGCGACAGGAGGACATGGTCATCGGCTCGCCGGTCGCGAATCGTCAGCGCGGCGTGTTCCACGGCACGATCGGGTACTTCGTCAACACACTGCCGCTGCGCATGGGCGTGCGTGGCGACGAGTCGTTCAGCACGCTGGTGCAGCGGGTGCGCGAAGAGGTCCTCGACGCGCTCGATCATCAGGCGGTGTCGCTGGAGGAGATCGTCAGCGAGGTGCAACCCCATCGCGACCTCACCCGCAACCCGTTGTTCGAGATCATGTTCGCGCTGCAGAACTTGCCGGCGAGCACGACGCCGTCGAGCCTCGCGCTGACCCCGATCGCGCTCGAGCACACCTCGGCGATGTTCGATCTGACGTTGACGCTCACCGAGGACGGCGCGGGAATGATCGGCACCATCAACTACGCCGCAGATGTGTTCGACGAGCGCACGGCGGCGCGGATGGCGAGGCACTACCAGGCGCTGCTCGGTGCGGTGCTGGCCGCGCCCGAGCGCCCGATCGCAGAGCAGCCGTTGATCTCGGCGGACGAGCGTCGCGAGG
>JAIOQA010000198.1 GCA_021413675.1 Deltaproteobacteria bacterium
GCCGAAGCGCTGCGCGACCGCCCGCAGGTGCGCGGTCGCGACGGGCGCGTTGCCGTCGGCGCGGGCCAGGCGCGCCAGGCCGAACAGCGCGGCGGCGCCGGTGTCGTCGAAGCGGGTCAGCGCCTCGTAGCCCCGGCGCGCGTCGACGCGGCGCCCGGCGAGCTCGGCGCGGCGCGCGGCGTCGAGCTGGGCCGCGCGCTGTTCCTCGCCGCGCAGCTCGCGGATGCAGCTCTCGAGGCCGCGGGCGGTGCAGCCCTCGCTGCGGCCCTGCGCCGCATCGGTCGGCTCGGCGCCGCCGAGGGGATCGGCGCGAGGCGCGAGCAGCCCGCCGTCGGCGCCCAGGCGGAAGCGATCGGTCGCGAGCGGTTCGTCGGTGGTCGCGGGATCGAGCGCGCGGGCGACGCGCGCCTCGACCGAGGCCGCGAGGCGCAAGGCGGCATCGCGCTGGGTGGCGAGCCGGGCGGCGACCGCGCCGCGCTCGTCGCGGTACGAGACCGCGCCGAGGTAGGCGATGCCGCCCGCCGGCGCGAGCACGGCGGCGATCGACAGCACCCAGACCAGCGCGCGCCGCGAGGTCGACCTCATGGGGTGATCGGAGGATACGCGCGCCGGGCCGGTGGCGCCCGGGATTGGCGGGGGGGCGTTCCTCACTGCTGACGGAAACTCAGACCATTGCGCAGGTAACGCAATGCGTTATCGTGGGCCGATGAACGCGTCGACCGAGACGACCACCCCTCCTGCCGCGGCGCCCGCGACCCTCCGCATGCGCCTGGCCGACTTCGATGCCCGCGCGCGCGCGCTGCCGGCGGCGGCTCGGGCCCGGGCGCGCGCGCGAGCCCGCGCGATGATCACGAAGCTGCGGATCGCGCTGGATCTGCCGTCGCGCGCGGAGATCGCGAGGCGGCGGTGGTCGAGGCGGCGCCGGCCGAGGCGCCGGTGGTCGCGGCGGCCGGCGAGGCGCCGGTCGAGGCTGCAGCGCCGGTGGAGGCCGCGGCCGAGGGCGAGGATGCGGAGGACGGCGAGACCGCGAGCCAGCGCGCCGAGACCGTCGCCGAGGGCCCGGCTGGCGTGAAGCTGTCGCGCAAGGAGCGCCGGAAGCAGCAGGCGTCGAAGAACGTCCGCCGCTGATCCCCGCCCGCGGCGTTCGCCGGCGCTACCATGGCGCATGGACGTGCCGCGACCGATGCTCCGCCGTGGCCTGTCCCGCGCGCAGCGGTCGGGCGCCTCGCGGGCGGCGGCTCCGCGTGCGGCCATCGCGAGCCCCTGGCCCGCGCTCGTCAGCGCCTTCGCGATCGCGCTGGGGGCGTGCGGCAGCAGGGATATCGCCCTGGACGACCCGAGCGATCCCGCGATCGGCGACGCCCGCACCGGCGACGCGGACACGGGCCCCGACGCGATCCGCACCGATGCGGGGGGCTGCCTCGCCGGTCAGCCGCAGTGCGCGAACGGATGCGACGACGATCTGGACGGCACGACCGATGGCGCGGATCCCGAGTGCACCAGTGGCCGGGACGATGACGAGGGCAGCTTCGCCACCGGCATCCCGGGGGACAACATGGACCCCGTCAAGCAGGACTGCTTCTTCGACGGCAACAGCGGTCAGGGCGACGATGGCTGCCAGCGCCACATCTGCTGCCTGCTCGATGATCCCGACTGCGCCACGATCTACCACAGCCCGCCGTTCGATCCGGCGACGTGCACGGCCGCGCCGCAGGCCTGCATCGACGCGTGCGCGCCGGCGACCCCGCCGGGCTGCGACTGCTTCGGCTGCTGCACCGAGTGCGACGCCGCCGGCTGTGTCGATATCTACGTGAACCCGGCGGTGGCGCCGGGCTGCGACGACACGGCGATCCACGACGGGACCCGGTGCCCGACCTGCACGAAGACCACCTCGTGCGCGACGCCGTGCGGCGGTGACACCTGCATCCTCTGCGCGGGCCAGGCGCCAGGCGCGCTGCCGTCGAGCTGCGCGGGCGCGACGTGTCCGGGCGGCGGCGCGACGTGCACCGACTCGACGGCCTGCCCGAGCGGCGACTACTGCGCGAACGGCTGCTGCATCAGCGTCATCCACTGAGGGAGCGCGGCGCGGTCGGGACGCGAAACACCGCGCAGCGGGACGTGGGCGTCCGGCGGAAGGCGCCCGCGCGAACGCGCGACGGCCGCTCCGGCGCGCGGAACTCGCCCGCGAGGGTTTGTCGGCATCGCCCGAGGCGGTATGGTGCCGGCCCGTGCCCGGCGACCGCGCGCTCATCGTCGTCCCGACCTACAACGAACGCGACAACGTCCGGGAGGTCGCGACCCGGTTCCAGGCCGCCCTGCCCCGCGCCGACCTGCTGTTCGTCGACGACAACTCGCCAGATGGCACCGGCGCGCTGCTCGACGAGATCGCGGCGGAGGCGCCGCGGGTCCACGTGCTGCACCGGGCCGGCAAGCTGGGGCTCGGCACGGCGTACCTCGACGGGTTTCGCTGGGGCCTCGCGCGCGGCTACGCGTACCTGTTCGAGATGGACGCGGACTTCAGCCACGACCCGCGCTACCTGCCCGGCATGCTCGCGCTCGCCGAGGGCGGCGCCGATGTCGTCGTCGGGTCGCGCTACGTCGACGGCGGCGGCACCGAGAACTGGGGCGTCGGGCGCAAGGTCCTGTCGCGCGGCGGCAGCCTCTACGCGCGCACGGTGCTCGGCATCGCGATCCGCGACGTGACGGCCGGCTTCATCTGCTACCGCCGCGCCGCGCTCGAGGCGATCGACTTCGACGCGGTGAAGTCCAACGGCTACAGCTTCCAGATCGAGATGAAGTACCGCGCGCTCGCCGCGGGCCTGAAGGTCGTCGAGACCCCGATCGTCTTCGTCGATCGCCGCGTCGGCCAGTCCAAGATGTCCCGCGCGATCTTCGCCGAGGCGCTGCTCATGGTCTGGAAGCTGCGCATGGGCGTCCGGCGCGGCTGATCGCGGCGCGTTACCGCGACACCAGCAGCACGTACACCGGGCTCGGATCCGACGACGAGGTCGTGAGCAGATCGAGCAGC
Source organism: Deltaproteobacteria bacterium (assembly GCA_021413675.1). Taxonomy (GTDB): domain Bacteria; phylum Myxococcota_A; class Polyangia; order Haliangiales; family Haliangiaceae; genus JAIOQA01. The sequence continues at coordinate 3,029 of JAIOQA010000198.1, forward strand.
ACGTGCGCGCCCTGGCGACGCGCGATCCCGACGAACGGCGTGAGCACGTTGCCGCCGTTGGCCACGGTGCCGTGCACGCGGCCGCGCGTGACATCGACGGCGAACGCGAACGAGATCGCCTCGCCGTTGTCGGTCTGGCCGCTGATCGGGTCGAGGACCAGGCGCCCGAGCGCCACGCCGTCCGTGCCGAAGTCGACGACCGCGGGCTGCGTACCGTTCGCGGTCACCGCCAGCCCCAGGTAGTTCTTCGCGGCGATCTCGTCGAAGGTCAGCGACGCGTCCTCGGTGAAGCCGAGCAGCTGCTTGCCCGGACCGATGCTCGCGACCAGCGATCCCGCGCCACCTCGCAGGATCGCGACGTCGTCGGCGACGATCGACGTCGCGCCGTCGGTGCAGGTCCCCGGCGGTGGCGGCATCAGCACCTCGTCGACGGTGCACGTCCCGCCGGCGGCGCAGTCCAGGCTCCGCTGCGAGCCGGTGATCGCGACCGCGGTCGCCGGGCCGCTCACGGTGAGGACGCCGTAGGCCGCCTCGGTCGCCGGCGCGAACTCGAGGGAGGTCGGCGCCAGCACCAGGAAGCCGAACGTGCCGAGCTGCGCGCCGCAGTCACCCGCGATCGCGAGCGGGTGGCCCGTGCCGCCGAGCGCGGTGGGCGGCGCGACCAGGTAGGCGCCACCCGCGCCCGCGATCGCGAGGAAGTAGGCGCTGCCATCGCCCGGCACCGCCGCGTCCGTCGACGACGTGATCGTCATCCGCTGGAACCCGGACGCGTACGTCGTGATCGATCCCGTGAACGTCCGGGTCGCGCTGCTGGCGCCTGGGCGCGCGCGCAGGGTCACCGCGAAGGTCGCGGCACCCGGATCGATCGCCCAGTCCTCGAGGTGATCGCCGTCAGCGCCGACGTAGCGCGCGGCACTGGCGGCGTCGGGCGGCGCGGCGGCGTCGGGCGGCGCGCCGTCGGCGCTGCTGCCGTCGGGAACTGTCGGGGAGACGCTGCCGCAGGCCGAACCGAACGCGACGAGCGGAACCAGAGCGAAGGGGATGCGCATGCCCGTCGCCACTGCACGCGCGATGCCGCGACAACTGCGCGATCCTCGGCGGCGCGTGTCACCTCGCAGGACACGCCCCACCCGCGCCGTCACCCGCCAGGTAACGCCGCGCGGGTCACGGGGTGATCCGCACGCGCGCGCGCGGCACGGCTTCGTCCCACCGGTCCTCCCAGCCGACGTAGTGAATCTTGACGGTGCCGTCGGCCGCGTCGGCCAGGACCGTGGCCTCGAACCAGTCGCCGTTCCAGTCGACGAAGACCGCGCGCCCGACCGCGAGCGGGGCGGCGCTGGTGAGCGCGACCGCGGTGCTGGGTAGCGCGACGGGCGCCTTGCCCCGGCTCTCGGCCTTGCATCCGGCGAGCGCGAGCGCGGCGAGCAAGAGGGTGCGCGCGGCCAGGGTCACGCGGGGACGACGCGCGGCGATACATGCGGACATGAGAGGAGCTCCTTCGCGAATGGACGGCTCGCGCTGATGCACGCGCGATGCCGCGCCATCGCAGCGATCGCGCGCCGCCCCGTGTCCTGCGGGGACACCGCGCGGCCGCGTGTGTCCTGGCAGGAGACTCCGAGGCTGTCCGTGCTCACCGGACGCGCAGCCGCGCGCGCGGCACGTCCTCGTCCCACGAGTCGCTCCAGCCGGTGTAGTGGACGCGGATCGCGTCCCCGCCCGTCACGAGCACGGTCCCCTCGTACCAGCTGCCATTCCATTCGATGAGCACCGTGCTGCCGACCGATACGTCGGACGCGCGCGTGATCTCGCGCGCGTCCGCGGGCAGCACCATCCCCGCGCCGCGCCCGCCAGCGCAGCGCCGCACCCCGACGCTGATCGCGATGATCGCGACGACGCACATGACCAAGTACAGGTAGTCGCGCGGGCGCCACTTCCAGCGGTTCCACCGGCGCCAGTAGGCCTCGCGCTCGCGCGCGTCGGAGTTGTCGAACTCGTCGTTCCAGCCGTCGTAGCCCATGCGCGAACCTCTCGGGGGTGCGGGCGATCGCGATGCACGCGCGATGCCGGATCACCGGCCCTGCGCGCGCGTCAGCGCGGCGACCGCCGCGGCGTGATCGCGCGGCTCGAGCGGGTCGATCAGCAGCGCGCTGGCGGTCGTGAGCGGCTCGATCGCGCCGGCGCGGTCACCCCGGGCGAGGCGCGCCAGTCCTTCATCGAGCGCGGCGGCGCCCATGGTGACCGTCGCCTTGCCGTCGGTGTGCGCGAGCATGGCGCGGGCCTCGGTGGCCGCCGCGAGCGCGTCGTCGAGGTGCCCGCCCAGGCGCAGGGCCCGGGCCTGCAGGCGGCGCACCGCGGCGCTGGCGAGCCGGTCGTTGTTGACGGTGGCGAGCGCGGCCGCCGCGGCGTCGACCGCGGCCGTCGCCTCGCGCACCGGTCGATCGCGTAGCGCCGCCTCGGCGAGCGCGATCGTGGACGTGAACCGCGGCCCCGCGGCGTCGGCCCCGAGGGCGTCGGTGGCGGTGATCGTCGTGCGCGCGAGCGCGCGGCCCTCGGCGATCTCGCCGGTGGTGACCAGCAGGAGCGCGAGCCGCGCCTGGGCGTCGAGCCGGCGGATCGGCGCGAGGTTCGGCGCGGCGGCGACGATCGCCGCGCCTCGCCGCGCGTTCGCGAGCCGATCGGAGGCGTCGCCCACCAGCGCCTGGGTCTCGGCGAAGGTCAGCCAGCCCTCGCCGGTGCGCGCGGCGTCGGCGCCGAGGGTGCGCACCAGGACCTCGGCCTGGTGGCGGCGCAGCGCCAGCGCCTTGCCGTTGTCGCCGAGCGCGAGCGCGACGCTCCCCAGGTTCCGATCGATCATCGCGACCAGCGGATGGTCCTCGCCGAAGTGCCGGGCCCCGAGCTCGCGCGCGCGCTGGTACTGGACGGCGGCGCCCGCGTAGTCCTGGCGCTCGAGGGCGACGCCCCCGAGCGAGTTCACGACCTCGGCCAGCGTCGCCTCGGAGACGCGCGCGGCGGTCGCGTACTCGAGGGCGAGCGCGCCTTCGCGCTCGGCGAGGTCGAGCTGGCCACCGACGCGGGCGATGACCATCACCGCGTAGTGCGCGCGGTACTCCATCGCGGGGGGCTTGCCGGCGCCGTCGGCGGTCGCGACCGCGAGCTGCGCCCATCGCATGCCCTCGGCGACCCGCCCCTGCCGCCGCCCGAGGTTCAGCGCGAGCGTCTCCGCGGCCCGGACGACGAGCGCCTCGTGGTGCCCGGCCTGCGCCGCCGCGAGCGCCGCGGCGTCGTGGGTCGCGCTGTCCGCGGCCCGATCGAGGCCGCCCTCGGCGGCGGCCAGCGCGTGCAGCGCCTCCGCCTCGGTCGGCGGGTGGTGGAGCGCGACCGCGACCGGCACCAGCGCCTGCGCGTCGGCGATCACCGCCTTGGCGTTCTCGCGCCGGGTCTCGAACAGGATGCGATCGACCTCGCGCTGCACGGTCGCCACCCGCGCCGCGAGCGCGGGGTCCGCGGGCACGCCGACCGGGCGCAGCAGCGCGGTCACGTCGGCGCAGTCCGCGACTGGCGCGAGCTCCGCGACGACCAGCGGCGCGCGCGCGACCCCGGCCGCGTCGGTCGAGCGCGCCAGCGCGTCGACCATGAGGCCGAGCTGATCGCGCCGCCGCTGCAGGCACGCCGCGCGCAGGTTGGTCACCTCGGCGGTCTGCGCGGGCGAGGCCGCCGCCGTGCACGCCGCGCCGCCCGCAAGGACGAGGTCCGCGGCGTAGCGATCGAGGGTCGCGATCACCTCGGTCGCCACCGTCGGGCCGTAGGCGCGCGACGCGGCCGCGAACCCGCGGCCGAGCGCGTCCCGCTGCGCCGGCCCCCAGACCGCGTCGAGCTGGTGCGGATCGAGCTCGCAGGTCGGGCGCACAGGGCCACCCGCGAGGCCCATCGCGACCGCGACCGCGGCCGCCGCGCCGACCGCGCCCAGCCCGGCGCCGGCGAGCACGGCCCGGCGGCGCCGCCCGAGCGCGCGCTCGAGCGCGACGAGCAGCGCGTCCATCGACGGAAATCGATCCGCGGGTTCGATCGCGAGCGCGCGCACGAGCGCGCGACGCACCGGCGCGGACGCGACCCGGGGCAAGCGCGGCCCGCGCGCGATCGCGGCGGCCAGCGCCGCGGGCGTGTCGCCCGCGAACGGGCGCGCGCCGGTCAGCGCCTCGGTGAGCGCGACCGCGAACGCGAACTGATCGGTGCGCGCGTCGGCCGGAGCGCCGGCGATCACCTCGGGCGCGAGATAGCCGAGCGTCCCGACGATGACGTCGGTGCGGGTGACCGACCGCGTCAGCGCCTCCGGGCCGCCCGGCGGCGACGCGTCGGGCTCGGGGCCGGCGCTGGCCAGGCGCGCCAGCCCGAAGTCACCGACCCGCGGCGTCCCATCGGCGTCGACGAGCACGTTGTCGGGCTTGAAGTCGCGGTGGATCAACCCGACGGCGTGCGCCGCGGCGAGCCCGCGCCCGGCGGCCACGAACATGCGCACCAGCTCGCGCCAGCCGCGGCCCTTCATCCACGCGCGCAGCGGCGCGCCCTCGATCAGCTCCATCGCCAGGAAGTCGTGGCCGCCGATCGCGCCGACGTCGTAGATCGCGACCACGTTGCGGTGGCGCAGCTGGGCCAGCGCCTGGGCCTCGCGCGCCAGCCGCGCGCGCCCGGTCGCGTGGATCTGGTCGGGGTGCAGGAGCTTGATCGCGACGCGGCGGTTGAGCGTGCGATCGAACGCCGCGCGCACGATCGCCATCCCGCCGCGGCCGAGCTCCTCGAGCAGCTCGTAGCGCGCGGTCGCGTCCGGCCCAGCGCTCGCGGCCGGGCCGGTCGTCGGATCGATCGCCGAATCGCCGCCGTTCCACGACGCGGTCGCCGCGCGATCGAGCCCCTCACCCACACCCTCGCGCAACATCGACCGTACCGTAGCCGACCTCGCCGCGGGTTGCGATACCATCGTCCGCGGTGAGCGCCAGCGAAGCCCCGGGCACCCAGGAGCTGAGCCGCGAGGATGGCCTCACGGTCCGCGGCTTCGCGGTCGAGGTCGTCGAGGGGGCGCCCCCGGCGCGCCACCAGGCGACCGGCGCGAGCTGCGCGATCGGCGCGCACCCGAGCAACGACCTCGTCATCGACGACCCGACCGTGTCGCGGTTTCACTGCGAGCTGACCGCCCTGCGCCAGGCGGTCCGGATCCGCGACGGTGGCAGCCGCAACGGCACGATCGTCGATGGCATGCGGATCCACGACGCCGAGCTGCGCGAGGGCAGCGTGATCCGCCTCGGCCGGGCCGCGCTCCGCTTCACGACCACGGTCGATCACGTCGCGCTGCCGCGGTCGCCGCGCGATCACTTCGGCCCGCTGGTCGGCGCCTCGCCGGCGATGCGCGCGCTGTTCGCGCTGTGCGAGCGCGCCGCCGCGAGCGACGTCACGGTGCTGATCGAGGGCGAGACCGGCACCGGCAAGGGCGCCGCCGCCGAGGCCATCCACGCCGCCAGCGCGCGCCGCGACCGGCCGTTCGTCGTCGTCGACTGCGGCGCGCTCTCGCCGACCCTGCTCGACAGCGAGCTGTTCGGCCACGAGCGGGGCGCGTTCACCGGCGCCGACGCGCGCCGCATCGGCGCGTTCGAGGAGGCCGACGGCGGCACGATCTTCCTCGACGAGATCGGCGAGCTGCCCGCCGATCTCCAGCCCAAGCTGCTGCGGGTCCTCGAGAACCGCGAGGTCCGGCGCCTCGGCCAGAACGGCTGGCAGCCGGTCGATCTGCGGATCATCGCCGCGACCAACCGCGACCTGCGCGCCGAGGTCAACGCCGGCCGGTTCCGCTCCGACCTCTACTACCGGCTCGCGGTGCTCAAGCTCGCCGTGCCGCCGCTGCGCCAGCACCCCGACGACCTCGCCCGGACGATCGGCGCGATCCTGGGCGGCCTGCGCGCCACGCCCGAAGCCGCCGCGGCGTTGACCGCGCCCGACGTGATCGCGCGGCTCGCGCGCGCCGCGTGGCCCGGCAACGTCCGCGAGCTGCGCAACTACCTCGAGCAGGCGATCGTCCTCGAGAGCACGCCGCCGCTCGGCGCCGCCGCGATCGCGGCCGCGCCCGCGATCATCGACGCGTCCGAGCCCTACGCGGCGGCGCGCGAGCGCAGCCTCGCCGCGTTCGAGCGCGGCTACGTCCTCGCCCTGCTGCGCGCGCATCGCGGCAACGTCGCGGCCGCCGCGGCCGCCGCGGGCATGGCGCGCGTCTATCTGTACCGGCTCATCCGGCGCCACGATCTCAAGCGCTGATCACGGTGAACCCGGTCCGAACGAAAGCTTCCCGGGTCCTTGCGGCCGAGGTGGTGATCTCGCGCGTGAGAACGCGGGAAAAGATGGGGGACGCCCACACTTCGTGGTAGCGTCCTCGGGAACCCATGCGGATCCTGAAACTCCGAGTCCGCAACACGGAAGAGTTCGACGGCCTGTACCAGGGCGACCTGGGTTCGGGTGGGCTCTTCGTGCCGACCACCACGTCGCTCGACCCAGGCGAGGTCGTCGTGGTCGAGCTCGCGGCGCCGAACCTGCCGAACAAGGTCATGATCCGCGGCGAGGTGAAGTCGTGGCGCCCGGCCCTGCCCCGCCTGCGGGTGCGCGCCGGCGCGATCGTCGAGTTCGCCGGCGATGAGGCCACCAAGCGCGACTTCATCCGCGACGCCCTGTCGGGGCGCCGGGTCGATGTCCCGCGCCGCAAGCACAACCGGCTGCCGGTGTCGCTCGCGTGCCACTACCGGCTCGCCAAGACCTCGTCGATGATCGAGGGCGCGATCTCCGAGATCAGCGTGGGCGGCGCGATGCTCAACACGACCACGCCGATCGCCCTCGACTCGGACGTGATCCTCGAGCTGATCCCGCCCGGCGCGGCGGCGGCGCTGTCGATCTCGGCCAAGGTCAGCTACCACGTGTCCACTGGCGGCACCGGCCTCAAGTTCGTGTTCCGCGACGGCGACGGCTCGCGCCGGCTGCGCGAGCTGGTCCGCCGCCTCCGCGCGTCGTGACGCCGTGGCCGTGACCCCGCCGAAGGGTGACGGCGGCGCACCGGTCACGCCGATCCGGCGCAAGCCGGAGTGGCTTCGCAAGGCCTACGATCGCTACCCGCGGCGCAAGCAGCCGCTCGAGGTCGCGGCGCTGCTCGACGCGGTGATCGATCGCAACGGCATCAGCGACGACCTGCGCGCGTTCGATCTGCTGCTGCGCTGGCCCGAGATCGTCGGCGATCGGCTCGCGAGCCGGGCGCGCCCGACCGGGCTCTTCAAGCGCGTGCTGTGGCTGCGCGTGACCAGCTCGGCGTGGATGCACGAGCTGTCGCTGCTCAAGCCCGGGCTCCTGAACGCGGTGCGCGCCGCCTCGGGGACGCCGCCGCTGGTCGACGATCTCAAGTTCCACCTCGGCCAGCGCAAGGACGCCGACATCGACGATCCGCTCGCGGCGGTCGAGCGCATCCGGCTGGCGCGGCGCGCGCCGCACCCGCGCCTGGTGCCGGTCGCCGCCCGCGGCGATGATCGCGCGCGGATCGAGCGCGAGGCCGACACCGTCGAGGATCCCGAGCTGCGCGAGCTCGTGCGCAGGGTCCGCGTCCGCCACGATCGCTGACCCGGTCACCGATCAACCGACCCGCGATCGAGGGTTGCCACCGGCGCGCGCGCGTTTGCGCTTGATCGTCCGCGCCACCGAGCGGAAGGTCCGACCATGTATTTCGAGGACGTCGATCCGCCGCGCTCCGGCGCGGATCGCTGGATGCCGTACCAGACCCAGGGTGGCGTCGCGTTCTATCCCGATCGCATCCCGGCGGTGTGCCTGAAGTGCGGCGCCGCCAAGCCGCCCTGGCGCAAGCGCACGCTGCGGGTCGGCAACCGGGTCGGCATGAACACGATGCGGATCCGGTCGCTGCCGGTGACGCTCCCGGTCTGCGGCCCGTGCACCACGCGGTGGGCGCTGGCGCCGTGGCTCGCGATGCTGGCCCTGGCGGCGCCCTTCCTTGTCGTCGGTGGCGCGGTCGCCCTGCTCCGCGACGGCTCGAACCAGCTGTTCGGCGTGGTGATCATGACCGCGCTGCTGTCGCCGATCCCGCTCTTCGCCCTCGCCTGGCGCTGGTCGCTGCGGGTCACCAGCATCGACGACGACGGCATGATCGAGCTGCGCGGGGTGCCGCGGGCGGTCGCCGCCGAGATCGTCGATCAGGCGACCGCGGTGGCACCGCCGGCCGAGCTGCCGCGCGCGCAGATCGCCCGCAACTCCTGACGCAGGCGGACGACAGCCGGGCCGCAATGCTCGGCGTGCTGATGATCGTAGGTGTCGCGTACGGCGTGGTCACGATCGGCCGGACCGGGCCGTACCTCGCGTGGCTGGTCGCGCGCCACGGCCGCCAGACCCGCGCGCTCGAGGCGCTGGTCCGCGCCAACCCGGCGGACGCCACCGCGCACCGCGACCTCGCGCAGCTCTGGCTGGTCCGGCGACGACCGCGGCGCGCGCTCGACCACGCCGAGCGCGCGCTCGCCCGCGAGCCCGACGACATCGAGCTGCGGTACCTGATCGCGCAGTGCCGGCTCGCGCTCGGCGAGCACGCGGTCGCGGCCGAGGCGCTGCAGGCGATCGCCGCGCGCGATCCGCGCTTCCGCTACGGCGAGCCGACCTTGCGCGCC
>JAIOQA010000199.1:0-74680 GCA_021413675.1 Deltaproteobacteria bacterium
GCGCACGCCGCGCGCCGATGATCGCCCGACCCGCGCGTGGGGCGGCCGCCCGGCGCGCCCCGGCGATCGCCGCGAGCAGCGCGACACTCGCGGCCCGACCGGCCGCGATCGCCGCTCGCTGTCGATGCCGCGCGCGCCCGGCTTCATCGACGCCGGCGGCGATCCGCGGCTCGCCACGATCCTCGCGCAGGCGCTGCGCGACGCGGGCGAGGACGACGTCGTCGCCGACAGCCTCACCCACCCGGTGCACACGTACCCCGCGCGCATGCACCCCGCGACCGCGCGCCGCCTGGTCGAGCTCGTGATGGGCGACGCCGGCGACGGCCTGATCGTCGATCCGTTCTGCGGCTCGGGCACGACCCTGGTCGAGGCGCGCGAGGCCGGGCTGCGGGCGTTCGGCAGCGATCTCAACCCGCTCGCGGTCCGCATCGCGAGCGCCAAGACCTGGACCGCGCCCACGCCGCGCCGCCGGCAGCTGCTGGCCGTCGGCCGCGAGATCGCCGGGCTCGCGCTCGCCGCCGGCAAGGCCGCGCGCCGCGCGACCGCCGAGGAGCAGCCGTGGCGCGGCCCGCCCGGCTTCGATCCCAACGCGCGCAACCGGCGCCTCGCGCGCTGGTTCGCGCCGCACGTGCGCCGCGAGCTCGAGACCATCGCCGCGCGCATCGACGACGTCCGCGCCGACGATCCCGAGCTGGCCGGGCCGCTCGAGATCTGCCTGTCGGCGGTGCTCTACAAGGTGTCGTCGCGCGCCTCGGACACCGATCCGTCGTGGGTCGAGCGCAACGTGCCGCGCGGCGCGGCGTCGCGCCACTTCGCGCAGCGGGTCGAGCTCCTGTGCGCGGGCCTCGACGATCTCGCGAGCGCGCCCGGCCCGATCCCGCAGGTGGTCGAGGACGACGCGCGCGCGCTGAGCAAGCGCCTCGGCCCCGGCGCGGCGGCGGGCGTCGTGACCTCGCCGCCCTACGCCGGCACCTACGACTACGCCGAGCAGCACCGCCTGCGCTTCGACTTCCTCGGCATCCACCACCGCGCCCTCGACGAGGGCGAGATCGGCGCGCGCCGCGCGTGGGAGGTCGCCGCCAACCAGGGCGCCGCGGATCGCAACTGGCGCGAGTCGCTCGCGCAGTTCACCGCGATGCTGACGGTGATCCTGCGGTCCGGCGGGCGCGCCGCGCTGGTGGTAGGCGACTCGATCGCCGGCGGTCGCGCGATGCGCGCCGACGACGACATCCGCTCGGTGCTCGGGCCGGATCTCAGCCTCGCGGCGTGGGCCTGGCAGGAGCGGCCGATGCTCGGCACGATCGAGCGCAGCACGTTCGCCGATCGGTCGAAGCGCGAGCACATCCTGCTGCTCGTCCGGAAGTAGGCGGTCACCCGAAGGGATGACAGACTGAGCGCGTGGCCGAGCAGCTCGACCTCTTCGGCCAGCCGTCCGCGCCGGCGGGCCTGGCGCCGGCGGCGCCTGATCCCGAGCTGGTGCGCCTCGGCGCCGCGCTGCCCGCGAACGTCTATCTCGGCACGTCCTCGTGGTCGTTCCCGGGCTGGCGCGGCCTGGTCTACCGCGACGAGCACAGCGAGCAGGTGCTCGCGCGCAAGGGCCTCGCGGCGTACGCGCGCCACCCGCTGTTCCGCTCGGTCGGGATCGATCGCACGCACTACGCCACGATCTCGAAGGACGCGTTCGCGGCCTACGCGCGCGACGTGCCCGCGGGCTTCCGCTTCCTGACCAAGGCCCACGAGGCGTGCTCGCTCGCGGTGTTCCCGAGCCACGCGCGCTACGGCGCCGAGCGCGGCCAGAAGAACCCGCGCTTCCTCGATCCGGCGTACGCGCGCGACCTCGTGGTCGAGCCGTGGGCGTCAGGTCTGGGCGCGACCGCCGGGCCGCTGGTGTTCCAGTTCGCGGCGCAGTCGATGCCGCACCTCGGCGGCACGCCGCGCCGGTTCGCGGAGCAGCTGTTCCGGTTCCTGCGCGAGCTGCCGCGCGGCCACCTCTACGCGATCGAGATCCGCAACGCGTCGCTCATGACCAAGGACTACGCCGCCGCGCTGCGCGCCGCCGACGCGATCATCCGCGACGGCCGCGGCGGCGTGGTGCACTGCGTGAACCTGATGCCCGGCATGCCCGCGCCGATCGCGCAGTGGCGCGCGGTCGTCGGCGATGGCGATCCGCCGGCGGCGCTGGTGATCCGCTGGAACCTCGCGCCGCAGCGCGACTACGAGTCGGCGCGCGCCGCGTTCGCGCCGTTCGATCGGCTGGTCGAGCCCGACCCGCGCGGCCGCGCCGATGTCGCCGCGCTGATCGCCGCCGCCACCGCGCGCCACGTGCCCGCGTGGGTGATCGTCAACAACAAGGCCGAGGGCAGCTCGCCGCTGTCGGTCGCCGAGCTCGCGCGCGAGCTGGTCGACGGCAACGCGCCGCCGTTCTGACCGCGCTACGCGTCGGGCTCGTCGCGGTGCCAGTCGTCGACGCGCGCGATCAGCAGCATGCCGGGCAAGAGCCACGCGAACGCCATCGCCGCCAGGGTGCCCAGCGCCAGGATGCCCAGGACGAGGCCCGGGTCGCGCGTGCCCTGCTGCGGTGGGGCGCACCAGGTCTCGCCCAGCGGTAGCGTGTCGCACGCGCCCAGCACCGCCGCGGTCGGCCCGCCGATCGCGATCGGCGCCGTGGTCGCGCAGGTGGCGACTTGCCCGACGACGATCGCGGCGAGCAGCCAGGTCGTGCGCCGCACTCGACGCCCCTGGAGCGCAAGCCGCATACATGATCGACGCGCACCAGGCCGCCACTATTGCGCGCAGGCGCACGTGCGCGAGATCGCCTCGCACACTCGCGCGTTGACACCTCCCGATGCCCCGCCCTTGGCTCGTCCTGCTCGCGCTCGCCGCCCTCGGCCGCTCCGCCGCCGCCGAGATCAACATGGCCGACTCGGTCGAGTGGATGACCGCCGATGCGGACGCGGTCGTCGTCGGCACGATCGCCTCGTCGACGGTGACCCCAAGCGACGACCACACGGTCTGGGCGGTCGCCACGATCGACGTCACCGCGACGCTCAAGGGCGCGGCGGCGAAGCGCGTGACCTTCGCCGTGCAGACCGATGCGAGCGGCGTACCCGCGGGCTGGCTCGGGCACGAGGCGGTGTTCTTCCTGGTGAAGAGCGACCGGCGCGCCCATGACTCGGGCTGCGTCCGGGCGTGCCACTACGATCGCGCGGCCTGGGCGCTGCGCCGCGGCGTCGACGACGGCGTCGTGACGCTCGACGCGAAGGCCGGCGAGGAGGTCTACACGGCCGCGTTCACCGCGCTGCGCGCGCGCGCCGACGTGGTCGCCGCGGTGAAGGCCGCCGCGTCGTCGAAGGCGACCCGGGCCATCAACGTCGACGTGCCGTGGGACAGCGACGCCAGCCACGCGCTCTACGCGGGCAGCGCTGTGTGGATGTACATCCCGATCGACGCTGCGGCCGAGGCCCGCGCGGTCGCGTGGATCGCCGACGCCAGCGTCAACCTTCGGGTCCAGGGCGTGCGCGTGCTCGCCGAGCGGCGGTCGGCGGCCACGATCCGGCGGCTGAAGGCGCTGCTCGCCGACCCGGGGTTCGCGACGGTGACCGAGAGCGGCAAGCCGACGATTCGCCGCTACCTCGTGCGCCAGGCCGCCGACGCCGCGCTCACCGCGTGGAAGGTCGCGCACGCCGCGCCAACCATCGACGAGCCGCTGCTCACGCCGTGACCGGCTCGAAGAAGTAGAAGTCGGAGAAGCAGCCGGTCTTGTAGTCGCCCTTGTACGGATAGCGGTTGGGCAGGTGGCGGACCAGCTTCCAGCCCGGCAGCTCGCGCGCGATCCACGCGGTGAACTTGCGGTGTCGCACGTGCGCGCCGTCGCCGCGATCCTCGTCGGTGTCGCTGGCGTAGATCGCGACGTGCTTGGTCGCGGCCGCGAACAGCGTGCGCATGTAGCGCTCGAAGACCGCGTCCTCGACCAGGTGGTAGATGACGTCGAGGGACAGCGCGAGCTCGGCGGTCTCGCCGGCGTACGCGCTCATCGGCGCGAACGTGCGGGTGGGATCGCTCGCGAACCGCGCGCGGCACGCGGCGATCGCGGCGTCGCTCACGTCGTAGCCGGCGTAGCGCGGGTAGGTCGCGAGGCTGAGCTGGTTGCCATCGCCCGATCCGAACTCGATCACCGTGGCGATGCCGCGCTCGGCGACGAAGCCGTTCAGGACCTCGGCCTTGAACTCGGCGAACTTGCCGTACGACCCGACGCCCGAGTTGCCGCCCTCCTCGTAGCGCGCGCGCCAGTAGGCCTCGGAGCCCTCGAACGGGCGGGGGCGCAGCTTGCGGACCAGCGAGGACACGAGGCCCTTGAACGTCGCCATGCGCGCACTAGTGCACCGGCTGCGACATCCGGTCAAGGCGGCGACGCGGATCGTCTGCGCGCCGGGCGCGCGGCGATGGTTCGCCTTCTGGCGCCGTGGTAGTCCTCTGGGCTCGTGAGCGGCGACAGCACCGAGACGACGCAGAACCGCAAGGATGCCCAGGCCGCCGGCATCTACGCCGCCGGTCGCTCGATCGCGATGCTGATGCTGGTGCTGACCGCGGTGGCCGCCAACCACCTCTACGGCCAGCTCGGGTTCGCGTACGTCACCGCGATCATCCTGATCTACGAGACCTCGATGGCGCTCGGCTCGCTGGGCCTGCCCGACGCGGTCTTCTACTTCATCGGTCGCTACAAGGATCGCGCCAGCGCGATCGTCCGGCAGACCTCGTGGATGCTGCTGCTGGCGGCGCTGCCGGTGACGCTCATCGCGATCGGCAGCGCGATCTGGCTCAGCCGCGGCGACGGCAAGCTCGACCTGATCCCGGCGCTGCCGTGGCTGGCGCTGGTGATCCTCATCGAGCTGCCGACCCAGCCCGCGGTCAACCAGCTCATCGCCCACGGCTACGCCGGCACCGCCTCCTTGCTCTACGCCGGCTTCGCGGTGCTGCGCGCCGCGGCGGTGCTCGCGCCGGCGTTGACCGGCTGGTCGCTGACGACGATCCCGATGGCGATGGCGCTGCTCGGCCTCACCCGCCTGGCCGCGCACCTGATCATCCTGCGGCGGCTGTATCCGCTCGCGCCCGGCGAGCGCTGGCGGATCCGCTCGCAGATGCGCGAGATCTTCTTCTTCGCGCTGCCCGGCGGCGTCGCGGCGGGCGTCGGCAAGCTCAACCCGCAGATCGACAAGTACGCGGTGCAGTTCATGCTCGGCACCGAGGCGCTCGCGATCTATGGCGTCGCCGCGTTCGAGCTGCCGCTCATCACGCTGATCCCCTACGCGATCGGCGCGGTCATGCAGGTCCGCTACGTCCGCCTGTTCGCGTCGCAGGAGCTGGCCGAGCTCAAGGCGCTGTGGTTCGCCACCGTCGAGAAGTCGATGGTGATCGTCATCCCGCTCGCGGTCGTGGTGGTGGTCATGGCGCGCGAGCTGATCATGCTGATCTTCACGCCCGAGTCGGTCGCCGCGGTCGGGCCGTTCCAGATCTTCACGATCGTGCTGCTGCACCGCGTGGCCTCGTACGGCGCGATGCTGCAGGCCTCGAACCAGACGCGCCTCCTGTTCGTGACCAGCGCGCTGATCGTGGGCTCGAACCTGCTGCTGCAGTGGCCGCTCACGAAGCTGTTCGGGATGAACGGCCCGGCGATGGCGACCGCGCTGGCCAACGTGCCGGCGTGGCTCTTCACGCTCGATCGCATCGGCAAGATCTACGGGCGCGGCCTGCGCGACGCGCTGCCCTGGGGCTTCTACCTGCGCACGCTGGTGATCTGCGGCGCGCTCGGCGTCGGGCTGTGGCAGCTGCGGCCGTACCTGTACGGGCCGCCGTGGCTGGCGCTGATCGAGGGCCTGCTCGCGTACGCGGTGGTCTACATCATCGTCGGGCGCCTGACCGGCGTGCTGCGCCTCGAGGACACCGCGTACCTGCGGCGCATCGTGCGGCTGTGAGCGTGAGCGAGCTACCGCGCGTCGGTGTGTTCACGACGACGTTCCTGCCGTACTCGCAGACGTTCATCCACGACGAGCTGCGCTTCCACACGCGGTATCGCGCCGAGGTGTTCACCTCGTGGCGCGCGAACCAGGCCAGCTTCCCGTACGAGCCGGTGCACTGCGGCGGGCGGATCTACAAGTACCTCAACCTGGCGCCGGCGTTCACGCGCCGGCTCAAGCGTGGCTTCGCGCTGGTCCACGCCCACTTCGGCGTCGGCGGTGCGCGCGCGGCCGGGTTCGCGCGCCGCGCGAAGCTGCCGCTGGTGATCACGTTCCACGGCTACGACGTGCCGCTGCTCACCAGCCTGCGGCGGTTCACGCCCGAGTACTGGGGCTACGCGCTGACCGCGCGCAAGACCATGATGAAGGCCATGACCCTCGGGCTGTGCGCGTCCGAGGAGCTCCGCGAGATGCTGCTCGACTACGGCGTGCCGGCGGATCGCCTGCGGATCTGGCGGCTCGGGATCGATCTCGAGAAGTTCGCGCCGGGCGCGCGCGATGCGGCGCAGCCGTCGGTCGTGATGATCGGCCGCTTCGTCGAGAAGAAGGGCTTCGAGTACGGGCTGCGCGCGTTCGCCGATCAGGTCGCGCGCGGCGCGGCCGGTCACCTGACCGTGATCGGCGATGGCGAGCGCGAGGCGCGGTTGAAGGGGATCGTCGCGGAGCGGGGCATCGGCGCGCGCGTGACCTTCACCGGCGCGGTGCCGTCGGCCGAGGTCCAGCGCCACCTGCGGTCCGCGGACATCCTGATGTGCCCGAGCGTCACCGGCGTCGACGGCGATCGCGAGTCGGGCCTGATCGTCGCCAAGGAGGCGAGCGCCAGCCAGGTCGTGCCGCTCGGCACCTGGCATGGCGGCATCCACGAGATCATCGACGACGGCGTCACCGGCTTCCTGGTGCCCGAGCGCAACGTGACGGCGCTGTCGGACCGGCTCGGCCGCCTGCTGAGCGACGCCGCGCTGCGCCAGCGCATGGGTCTGGCCGCGCGCGCGAAGATGGAGCGCGAGTACGACATCCGCGAGCGGCTCGCGCGGCTCGAGGAGCACTACGACGAGGCGATCGCGATGCACGCCGCTCGCTGAGCAGCGGACGGCTCGCTGATCACGACGCCGAAAAAGGCGAGAAGGCGGGAGGCCCCGCCTTCTCTCGTTGCACTTCGCATTGTCGTTCCGACGTTTCCCTTCTGCGAGTAACAACAACCCAACAGTTCCGTTCCGCCTACCGAGCGTCGTGCCAGTCCACTTCCGTCAGGCGTGCGCCTGATTCGGTGCGCAGTGGGACAAGACCCATTACGTGATTCCGACCGAAGTCTGGAATCTCTTGGATGACGCGGGCACTAACAGCGCCGCTCGCGGTGTCACGAGGAATGTGACCGTGACTGGTGCCAAGAACCTCTTTTCCTCCCCGTGTGGGGCGACCGGAATCGATGCTCTGTACCGTCTCTCGATTCCTACGCTACGCCTGGTTTTCGCCGCTGGCAACGGCAAATCGACGATCGCGCTGCGGCGCAGTGACGCTCCGGAAATCGGCGTGAAGCGCCGCCGTGACTTCGCATCGCACCGCGCTGCCACGGCCGCGAGGCGCATCCCGCGCGTGCTACACGCCGGCTCATGAACCTCGTCGCGAGCGTCCGACGCGCCGTGTTCGACGTCCAGATGCGGCGCACCAGCCGCACCGATGAGCCCGAGCTCGCGCTGGTACCGGCGCTGTGCCCCGCGGGCCAGGTGTTCCTCGACGTCGGCGCCAACCGCGGCGTCTACGCCTGGGTCGCGCGCCGCGCCGGCGCCAGGGTGATCGCGATCGAGCCGCACCCCGCGATGGCCGCGCAGCTGCGCCGCGCGTTCGGCCCGGCGATCGACGTGCGCGAGCTCGCGCTATCCGATGGCGCCGGCGTGGTCACGCTCCACGTTCCTCGCCATCGCGGCCGTCCCCTGACCTCGCGCAGCTCGCTCGACCTGGGCGCCAACCCCGGGCTGGCGCTGACGGCGGTCGAGGTCGAGCGCGCGCGCCTCGACGATCTCGATCTGCCCGCGCTCGGGATGATCAAGATCGACGTCGAGGGCCACGAGCTCGCCGCGGTTCGCGGCGCGCAGGCGCGGCTGGCGCAGGATCGCCCGCCGGTCATGATCGAGGTCGAGGAGCGCCACCACGCTGGCGCGATCGCCGCGATGCGCGCGCTCATGTCCGAGGCCGGCTACGACGGCCACTTCCTGGACCTCGGCCGGCTGCGGCCGATCGGCGAGTTCGATCTCGCCGTGCACCAGCGCCGCGAGCACGCCGTCGCGCCGCGCGCCGGCCGCGCGCCGGGGACGATCTACATCAACAACTTCGTCTTCCTGCACCGCGCCGATCGCGCGGTCCGCGAGCGCCTGCGCGCGTGGCTGTAGCGCCGCGCTGATCAGCGGGCCGCGAGCGCGGCGCGCGCCGGCGCCGCCGGGACGAACGCGATGCGGTGCCCATCGGTGCCCGCGCTGGCCGAGGCGAGTGCGCCAAACGCGTCGCGGGCCGACGAGTAGAACGCGGCCATCGGATAGGTGTCGGGCGGCAGCGCGACCGGGACCGCCTTGCACGTCGCGGGATCGTACAGCCACATCGGCGCGCGCGCCGCGGTCTCGTGCGCGCCCCACAGCAGCAAGGTCGCGCCCGGCCCCGGGCGGACGAACGCGAAGTGGTCGTCGGGCAGGTGCGCACACGGCGCGGTGCTGCCTGGCGTGATCTCGACCAGCCGCTGGCCGCTGATCGTGAAGAAGCCGGTCGCGGTCGGGACCGCGCTGAGGCCACTGTTGTTGTGGTTGTCGGCGAGATCCGGCGCGGTCACGCGCACGAGCGTGTCGCCATCGCGCTCGAACAGCCGCCCGGCCCAGACGATCAGATCGCGCTCGCCGCAGGCCATCACGCCGGTCAGGCTCCACGCGTCGCTGGTCGCGTCGCGGTCGAGGCCGGCCGCTGGCACGAGCGCCGCGCCGACCTGGAGGTACGGCACCTGCGCGTGCATGTGGTCGTAGCGGCGGTGGGTGCCGAGGTGCCCGGGGATCGCGACGATCCGGTCGCCGGTGAAGCCGATGCCCGCAAACTCGACGAGCTTCTTCATCGGGTGGTCGACGGCGGCGCGCGGATCGAGGGATGGCGGGAACACGCGCGCGTAGCGCGGCTTCTTGCGCAGCCCGAGCAACGCCGCGAGGCGGCCATCGCGCGCGGTTCCGCACGCCTGCACGAACTCGGCGGCGAGCGGGCGCAGGCGCGGCGGATCGGCGAGGTCGAGCACCGCCGCGCACTCGAGGATCGGGCACGTGAGGATCAGCGCGTCGCCGTGGCGACCGGCGATCGCGAGCGCCGCGAAGCCGCCGACGGTGAGGCCGGTCGGGTCGTGGGCGACGACGCGCAGCTCGAGATCGTCGAGCCCGGCGGTGGGCGCGGGCGACGCGGTGCGCGCCGCCCTGGCAGCCGGCGCCTTGGCAGGTGGCGCGGCCTTGGTCTTCGCGGCGGGCTTCTTGGTCCTGGCGGGCTTGGCCACGCCCGATCGTACCAGCGACAGATCCGCAGCTGGCGCGTGCTCGCGCGCGCGCATGCAATGGCCAACACACGTCGGAGCGCGCGAGAGCGCAATGCGACCGCGCACGCGTCGCGGACGATCGCCGCGACGATGTGGCGCGCTCGCGTGCGCTCCTGTCACGACCGCGCACGTCGCATCGCGCGACGGTGAGAGCACCGTGAGTGAGAGAAAGGCGCTGCGGAGCGACGGCGTACGAGTGCGCGACTCGCGTGCACCGCGGTGGTGCCGCGCGGTCACCATGGAGGATTCATGTTCGATCATCTCTCTCCGTCTCTGCCCTCGCGCGCGCCGTCGTGGCGCTCCTGCGGGATCGCGCTCGCCTGCGCTGCCGCCCTCGCGGCGTGCGACGCGCTCGATCTCGCGTCCGAGACCGCCGCGGTCGGCGGCCTCTCGACCTACGACGTCGGCGTGGACTACCACGCGACCGGCGCCGACTTCTCGGCCAGCCCATTCCTCACGCAGTACGACACGCCATCGGTCCGGCAGACCGTGCTCGCGCAGCTGCAGGGCATGGCGGATCACGGCGCGACCGTGATCTCGACGCGCATCTGGTTCGTCACCTCGCCCGGTGGCGCCGACTACGGTGAGCACTGGCGCGCGCACTTTCCGATGAGCGCGCAGGAGCAGGCCAACCTCCGCGCGTACGCGCAGGACGTCGCCAGCATCGTCGGCAGCGGCGGCAACCGGCTCCGCCTCGACGTCACCACGCTCTGGCTCGGCGACGCCGACTACCAGCTCGGCAACCCGGCGACCGGCCTGGGCTGGGGCAACCTCTCCGCGGCCGACTTCACCAGTCGCATCCAGGCCACGGTCGACAGCGTGGTCACCGCCGTCACCGGGGTCACCCGGCCCGATGGGGTCCAGGTCGTCGACACGATCTACTTCGACGGCGAGGTCATGATCGGCGCGAAGCCCAACCAGGAGTGGTTCCTGTCGACGCACTACCCGGGCTTCGTCGCGCGCGTGAACCAGGGCGGCTTCACGCCGTCGCTGTACTTCAACGCGGCGGCGTCGCAGGCCGAGGTCCTCGACAACGGCTTCGTCGATTCGACGTACCCGATCCTGAACCAGCACCGATCGATGTACTGGATCTATCGCAGCCTGCGGTTCATGCACGATCACGGGCTGCCGCTGCCGCCGCGCATCGACTTCTCGCTGTACCCGACCTCGACCGGCGCCTCCTACGGCCAGCTGATCGGGCGCGTGCTCGACGACGCCGATGCCACGCTGCCGTCGCTGGGCGCGCCACAGCTGTACGGCGCCGCGGAGACCTTCTACTACCTCGACAACACCGCGCGCGAGGCGCTCGGGCACGCGTTCGGCGCGGCGGCGGCGGCCAACTCGCGGCTCCGGCGCGTGACGTTCTGGACCGCGCCCGACGGCGGCGGCAATGGCGTCAACGCGGCGTACCCGTTCGAGGTCGAGGACTTCTTCCCGCCGGGCAGCGGCGGCGGCAACCTGGTCACGGCGATCGCCTGCGAGTCATCCGGTGGCGGCCGGTACAGCTGCACCGGCGACATCTCCGGCGGCAACCCGCCGTACGCGGCGACCTGGCAGGGCGTCAGCAACACCAGCGTCGACCCGGGGTACGTGCACAACCTGGGCTACGCGGTGGGTTCGTGCGCGATCAACAAGCGCGGCACGGTGTCGTTCACCGTCAGCGACGCCGCCGGCAACGTCGCCGCGGTGCAGGGCGGCTTCCAGTGCACGCGGTTCGCGAACTGACGGCTCAGCGGCAGATCCGCATCCGGCGGGTGTTCACGAGATCCGTCGGGGCCGCGCCCGGCTCGTCGGGGGTCACCAGCACGCTCGCGGCGGGCGCCGGGTAGCCGAGCAGGTAGCCCTGCGCCAGATCGCAGCGGAGCGACGACAGGAACGCGAGCTGCTCGGCGGTCTCGACGCCTTCGGCCAGCACCTCGAGCCCGAGGTGGTGGCCGAGCGTGACGATCGCCTGCGTCACCGTCGCGCGCTCGCCGTCGGCGGTGACGTTGTCGATGAACGAGCGATCGATCTTGAGGCAGTCGACGGCGAAGCGGGTCAGGTACGACAGCGACGAGTAGCCGGTGCCGAAGTCGTCGATCGCCAGGCGCACGCCCATCGCCCGCAGCTCGCCGAGCACCGCGGTGGTGCGCGGGACGTCGGTCATGAGCATGCTCTCGGTGATCTCGAGCTCGAGGCTGCGCGGGGCCACGTGGAACTGCGCGAGGCTCCGGCGCACGCACTCGACCAGGCCGGGTCGCTCGATCTGGCGCGCCGACAGGTTCACGGCCATCCGCAGGTGGCGGTGGCCGCGCGCGTGCCACTCGGCGAGCTGCGCGCAGGCCCGCTCGATCACCCAGGCGCCGACCGCGACGATCCGCCCGTTGTCCTCGAGCAGCGGCACGAACTCGGTCGGCGGGACCTGCGCGCCGTTGCCGCGGCGCCAGCGGAGCAGCGCCTCGAGCGCGACCATGCGGCGGCCCTCGATCGTGAACTGCGGCTGGAACTCGAGCGAGAGCTCGCCGCGCTCGAGCGCGTGCTGCAGCTCGGAGCCGAGGTCGAGGCGCGCCTGCGCGGCCGCGCTCGACGCGCCGAAGACCTGGACGTTGTCGCGACCGCACGACTTGGCGACGTACATCGCGGAGTCGGCGGCCTTGAGCAGGTCGTCGACCGCGCCCGCCACCTCGGGATAACAGGCGACGCCCACGCTCGCGGTCACGACCAGGTGGCGATCGCCGACGACGATCGGGCGGGCCAGCGCGCGGACGATCCGCTCGGCGACCTCGGTCGGCCGCGACGTGCGATCGAGATCGTCGAGGAACACCGCGAACTCGTCACCGCCGAGCCGCGCGACCACGTCGCTCGATCGCACCAGCTCGTGCAGCCGGTTGCTGACCTCGCACAGCACCGCGTCGCCCGCGTCGTGGCCGCAGGTGTCGTTGATCGCCTTGAACCGATCGAGGTCGATGAACAGCACCGCGCACGCGAGGTTGCGGCGGCTCCCCAGCGTCGCCTCGATCCGCTCGCGCAGCGCGACCCGGTTGGCGGCGCCGGTCAGCGGATCGTGACGGGTGAGGTGCAGCAGGCGGTTCGAGGCCTGCTTGCGCTCGCGGCCGTGGCGGAGCGTGCGGCGGAGCGTCGGCGCGTCGACCTGGCCCTTGACCAGGTAGTCCTGGGCGCCGCACTGCAAGGCCTCCATCGCGAGCTCCTCGTCGTCGAGCCCGCTCAGCACGATCAGCGTGACCCCGGGCGCCGCCGGTTGCAGCCGGCGGATCGCCTCCAGGCCATGGGCGTCGGGGAGCGTGAGGTCGGTGATGACGAAGTCGAAGGCGCGGTGCGCGAGCGCGACCATCGCCTCGGCCACGCTGGTGGCCTGCTCGATCGTCATGCCCGGCAGCTCGGTCAGGTGGTCGATGACCAGCATCGCGTCGCCGGGGTTGTCCTCGACGAGCAGCACGCGCCCGGGCTCGCCCCAGGACGGGGTGGCTCTGCGGGCGATGTGGTGCGCGTCGACTCCCAGCGCCTGCCCCGGCAAGGACGCGTCACTCATGCCTCTCGATCTCGGCCGGAACCGGCGCGGCTGTAGGCCGCTGTCGCGCTACTGCACGAAGCGGTTCACGACCGAGCGCAACTTCCGCGAATCGAAGGGCTTCTCGAGGACGTGATAGCGGCGGGCCTCGATGAACTCCCGGGCGTCGGGCGAGAACGCACCGCCGGTCATGATGACCAGCCGTTCCGCCTGCGACGGATCGACGCGCTCCAGCGTGGCGCACAGCTCGAAGCCGGTCATGTCGGGCATCATCAGATCACAGAGCACGACGTCGAACCGCTCGCCGCGCTCGAACCCCGCGACCGCCGCGGCCGCGCTGGTCACGCTGTGCACCTCGTGCTCGGCCGCGAGCATGCGCCGGACCGCGTGCCCGATGGCGTCCTCGTCATCGATGACCAGCACCCGACCGCGGCGCGGCGCGGTCGGCACCATCGGTGGCGGCACGGTCTCCGCGCGCGTGCGGCGCTCGGCGACGGTCGGCAGCGTGACGGTGACGCTGGTGCCGACGCCGACCGTGCTCTCGACCGCGATCGTGCCGCCGAGCTGGGTCACGATGCGGTGGCAGATCGCCAGCCCGAGCCCGGTGCCGGCGCCGACCGGCTTGGTCGTGAAGAACGGGGTGAACAGGCGGCGCTGGACGTCGGGCGCGATGCCGGCGCCGGTGTCGCGCACGCAGACCTCGATCTGGCCATCATCGACCATCGCGGTCGACACCCGGATCTGGTTGCGGTGGTTGCCGCCGGGCGGGATCGCCTGCGCGGCGTTGACGATCAGGTTGAGGAACACCTGGCACAGCCGGGACTCGCAGGCCTCGACCGGCGCCAGCGCGTCGTAGTCCTTCACCAGCTCGGCCCGATGCCGCACCTCGTTCCAGGCCATGCGGATCACGGTGTCGAGCAGGCGGTTGACGTCGCAGATCTGGAGGGTCTCGTCCTCGGTGCGCGCGAACACGCGCAGATCGCGGACGATCAGCCGGATCCGCTCGGCGCCCTCCTGCGCGTCGCGCAGCGCCGCGGCGGCCTCGTCGGTGGCGCGCCCGGCGGCGAGGTCGCTGAGCGCGAAGTCGAGGTTGCCGACGACCGAGGCCAGCGGGTTGTTGATCTCGTGACCGACGCCCGCGGCCAGCGTGCCCAGCGCGACCAGGCGATCGCTGGTCAGGAGCTGCAGCTCGAGCCCGCGCTGCTTGGTGATGTCGTGGATCATCGCGAGCGACGCCGGCTCGCCGCGCCAGTCGAAGTCGACGACGCGCATCAGCCCGACCGCGATGCCCGTCGCGCTCGGGACCTGGATCTCGATCGCGCCGGACTCGGGCGCGATGAACGCGAGCGGCTCGGCGGCCAGCGCGTCGCGGTCCTTGCGGAAGAACGCGAGCGCGGCGTCGTTGACGTACCGCACCTGGCCGGCGCGGTTGACCACGACCACCGCGTCGGGCGTCCGCTCGAGCAGCCGCAGCAGCAGCTCCTCGTGGCTGCGCACGCGGCGCCGCTCGAGCACGCTCAGCACCGCGAGCCCGAACAGCTGGCTGAGCAGCTCGGACTTCGCGATGACCTCCTCGGCGCCGAGCCCGACCGCGCGATCGCGGATCGCCGGATCGACGCTGCCCGACAGCACGATCGTCGCGGTGGCCGGCGTGTGCTGGCGGATCGCCGCGAGGGTCGGCAGCCCGGCCGAGTCCGGCAGGTGCAGGTCGAGCAGGATCAGATCGATCGGATGCGACGTGAGGCGCGCCTTGGCATCGCGCAGCGTCGGCACGCACGCGATGTCGAAGGTCGCGTGGAGGTTGCCCGCCAGGCGCTCGGCCGCGAGGTGCGCGTCACCGGGGTTGTCCTCGACGAGCAACGTCCGGACAACCGGCAGCCCGGCGGAGGCTGACGGCGACGAGAGCATCAGGCACCCGCGTGGGGGTCGTCCGGCGCGGACGCGAACATGTTGTTCAGCCGGCTGCGCTCGGAGTCGAAGGTGTAGGTCGGGGTGCCGCTCAGGATGCCGTGGACGCCGCGGAACGGTCCGTGGATGTGTGGGCCGGTGCTGTCGATCGTGTACTCGCGGATGTCCTTGTCGTGGTACGTGCCGCGCATCTTGAGCACGGTCAGGCCGCGGCGCATCTCGCCGTGCAGCTCGACGTAGCGCAGCAGGATGATCGTGTCGGTGATCGTCGAGATGTGGGTCTCGGTGATCGACTCGCCGCCGGCCAGCATCGAGGTCGTGTTGGTCAGCATGCCGGTGATCTCGAGGTGCTTGATCGTGCTGGTCAGCGCGATCACGAACTCGCGGAACGACTTCGGGGTCGAGACCCGCTCGAACGCCGACATGCTGTCGATCGCGACCCGCGCCGGCTTGAAGTCGAGGATGTCGCGCTTCATCTGGATCAGGTGATCCTCGAGGCCCATCACCTCGGGGTACCGGCAGACGATCCGCAGGAGCCCGTCCTTCTCGGCCTGCTCGAAGTCGACGCCCCACGACGCGGCGTTACGCGTGAGCTGCTCGCGACTCTCCTCGGCGCCGAACAACAGCGCGCGCTCGCCCGCGGCGATCGCGGCCTTGATGTACTGCGAGACCATCAGCGTCTTGCCGGTGCCGGTCGCGCCGCTGGTCAGGATGATCGAGTCGCGGTACATGCCGCCGCCGCACATCTTGTCGAGCTCGGGCACGCCCGAGGACACGCGGATCTGCGACGAGCGCTGCTTCAGCTCGATCGCCGACAGCGGGATGATCGTCACGCCGTCCTCGCCATCGATCGTGAACGGGTACTCGCCCTTGTGGTGGGTGGCGCCGCGGAACTTCAGGATCTCGACCGTCCGGCGCCGCTTCTCCTGCTCGAGCCGGTTGCGCAGCAGGATGACGTTGTCGGCGACGAACTCCTCGACGCCCCACCGGCCGACGCCGCCCTCCTCGTCGGTGCGCTCCATCGTGATCAGCGTGGTCACGCCGAGCTGCCGCAGCCCGGCGGCGATCCGGTGGAGCTCGCGGCGGATGATGTTGGGGTCGGTGAGCTGCGGGAACAGCGCGCCGATCGCGTCGAGGATCACGCGCTTGGCATTGACCGTGCGGATCGCGTTCTCGATCCGCGCCAGCAGCGCCGACAGATCGTAGGGGCCGGTGGTGATCGTCTCCTCGCCGGGCTCGGGGGTCGCGTCGACGACGGCGATCCGCTTGTCCGCCAGCAGGCCCTCGAGATCCCAGCCGAACGACCGCACGTTCTGCATGAGATCGATCGGGGCCTCCTCGAAGGTGACGAAGACGCCGTTCTCCTCGAACTGGCGCACGCCGGACAGCAGGAACTGCAAGGCGAGCACGGTCTTGCCGCTGCCGGCGGTGCCGGAGATGAGCGTGCTGCGGCCCTTGGGGATCCCGCCGTTGGCGATCTGGTCGAAGCCGATGATGCCGGTGGGTAGCTTGGTCAGCTCGAGGGGCGGTAGGCGGCTCATGGGTGCATTCCTCGGTCGAGGTGTTCGAGATCGAGGCCGATCAGGACGCGCTCGCGGTCGCTGAGGTCGCCGATGATCTTGCGGACCGGCTCGGGCAGGCGCTTGACCAGGGTCGGCGTCGCGAGGATCTTCTCGCGCTCGGCCAGCGCCGGATGCTCGAGCACGTCGATGACCTCGACCTCGTAGAGCCCGGGGAACTCGCCCTCGCAGATCCGCCGCAGGTTGTCGATGGCGCGCTGCGACTGCGACGTTCGCCCGGTGATGTACAGCCGCAGCTTGAAGTGGCTCATGATCGTTCTCCTTGGCCGAAGCGTCGCCGCTGGCCGACGCGGTAGTACTCGACGAGCAGGCCCATCATCTCGAGCGCGAGCAGGCGGGCCTCGACGGCCAGCGATCGCGCCCGCGGGCCGTCCGCGATCGCGATCGCGCGGTCGAGCGCGGTCACGTGCAGGTCGAGCAGATCGCGGGGGCCGCCGCTGGCGTCGCCGACCGACGTGATGATGCGCTCGGCCTGGACCCGCGGGACCTCGATGCGCTCGACCTCGTACGCCAGGTAGGGCTCGAGCAAGACGAAGTACGCGCGGACGAGCTCCTCGAACCGGGCCGGATCGCGGGCCGCGATGGCGCCGGTCCCGGCGATCGCCGCGGTCACGAGGGTGGTCTGCGCGCGCGACGACAGCGCGCGGTAGCGATCGAGCTGACCCTGCAGCTCGCGCACCTGGGCCTCGCGCACGCGGGTCAGCGCGTAGCCGATCGCGCGGTTGAGGTTGCGGGCGCGGGTGTCGTGCTTGGCGAGGTAGTCCTGCGCGCCGGCGTCGATGCACGCCAGCGCGAGCGCTTCGTCGTCGGAGCCGGTCAGCACCACGATCGGCACGTCGGTCGCGACGTGGCGCAGCGCGCGCACGCTCTCGACGCCCGCGCAGTCGGGGAGGCTGAGATCGAGCACGACCACGTCGATGGCGCGGGCCCGGAGCCGATCGACCGCCTGGTCCATGCGCGGGACGTGCACCACCTGGTACTGGCCCAGGCCTTCGTCCAGCATCGAGCTCACCAGCTCGGCGTCGCCGGCGTTGTCCTCGACCAGCAACAGCACGCGCGGCGGCGAGCCCTCGGTCATCGTCGGTGCACCGATCATCCACGGCCATCGTGGACCCCTGGCGAACGCTGGCCAGTCGGTGATCGCGGCAACCGCTGTCGGGATGTTGCCGACTCCGATCGATCGTCAGCCCGCCGCCGCGCCGAGGAGGTCACGGAGGACCTCCCCCACACGGTCGCAGTCGAGGGCCTTGACGAGCACGCGATCGGCGCCGCCGGCCAGGCACGCCTCGCGCAGCGACGGCTCGTTGCTGGCGGTGAGCACGACCACCACGCACGGCCGCGCGCTGGCCCGGATCGTCGCGAGCATGGTCAGGCCGCTCGCGGCGCCGAGCTGGAGATCGAGGACGACCGCGTCGGGGCGGCTGGTCTCCCACGCGTGCAACGCCTGCGCGAGATCGTCGATCGGCGGCGCGACCTCGAACAGCTCGAGCTCTTCGACCTGCTGGACGATGCGCCGGGCGACCTCGGGAGCGTCGTCGACGACGAGCACGCGCGGTCGCGGGTGCCAGCACATCCTCGCACCCTGCCCATCTGTCGCGGGTGCGGCCAGTCGGTGGATCTGCCACGAGCGCGTCGGCAGTTTGCCGACAGGCGCGAGTGGTGGGTCAGGTCACGAGCTTCTGATGCAGCGCGTAGCGCGCGATCTCGACGTAGGTCGTGAGCCCGGTCTTCTCGCGGATGCGCGCGACGTAGGTCGCCACGGTCTTGTCGCTGACCTCGAGCTCGGCCGCGATCTCCTTGATCGCGCGGCCCAGCGCGATCAGGCGGAAGATCTCGAGCTCGCGCGGCGACAGCCGATCGTGCCGCGACTCGGTCACCGGCGCGGGCCGCAGGCTGGTCGCGATCTCGGCGGCGGTGTCGGGGTGCAGGTACGTGCCGCCCGCCGCGACCCGGGCGATCGCCTCGACGAGATCGTCGGCGGCGCGGTGCTTGTGGATGAGGCCGCTGGCGCCGGCCTTCATGGTCTCGACGACGTACTCGATCCCGGTCGCGGCGGTGAGGACCAGCACCGGCACGCGCGGCGCGGCCTCGCGGATCGCGGCGAGGCCATCGAGCACGGTCGCGCCGGGCATGAACACGTCGAGCAGGATCAGGTCCCAGGGCTGGGTCGGGAGCATGGCGCGGAGCGCGCCGTGATCGCCGGCCTCGCTGATCGCGACCTCGGGCCACGCCTCGCGCAGGATCTCGCGCAGGCCGCGGCGCGTGACCTCGTGGTCGTCGGCGATCAGGGCGTGGTTCATGACGGTTCCGCGGCGGTCCGGGGCAGGTGCACGGTGGCGATGGTGCCGATCCCGGCCCGCGAGCGTAGCTCGACCCGGCCGCCGAGCGCGGCGGCGCGCTCGCGCATCCCGAGCAGGCCGAGCGACCGCGGGGCGTCGCTGGGCTGGAACCCGATGCCGTCGTCGGCGACGGTCAGCACCCAGGCCTCGGGCACCTCGTCGAGGCCAACCGTGACGGCGCGCGCCTGGGCGTGCCGCGCGACGTTGGTGAGCAGCTCCTGGAAGATCCGGAACATCGCGGTCGCGATCCGCTCGGGGGGCGGAGTCGGGGCATCGAGCCGCACCTCGAGGGCCAGCCCGGCGCGGTGCTCGAAGCGGCGGGCCTCGTCGCGGATCGCGGCGACCAGGCCGAGGGCGTCGAGCACGCTCGGCCGCAGCTCGAGCGCGATCCGCTGCACGGTCTCGAGGGTCCGATCGGTCAGGCGCTCGGCCTCGGCCAGGCGATCGGTGATCGGGGCAGCGGCGTCGGGCGCGAGCCGGCGCGCGAGCCAGCGGAGATCGAGCTTGAGGCCGGTGAGCAGCTGACCGAGCTCGTCGTGCACGGTCCGCGCGATGCGCGTGCGCTCGTCCTCGCGCACCGCGGTCAGCCGCTCGGTCAACGCGCGCATCTCGGCGTCGCGCGCGACCAGGAGCGCGTTCTGGGCGCGGATCTCGGCCTCGCGCCGACGGCGCTCGCTGATGTTGCGGTAGATCGCGGCGTGCCCGACGACCGCGCCGGCATCGTCGTGCAGCGGGCTGACCACGCCCGAAAGAGTGATCGTGTGGCCATCGCGATGCAAGCGGTCGAACTCGCCCGTCGGCGAGGTGGCGGTGGTGTCGGGGGGCGACCGGACCAGCGCGCCGAACGGTTGACCGATCGCCTCGGCGGCGGAGTAGCCGAACATGGCCTCGGCCCCGCGGTTCCAGCTCGTCGCGATGCCCGCGGTCGTGGTGCTCACGATCGCGTCCGCGGACGCCTCGACGATCGCCGCGAGGTGCGCCGTGGCCGCGTTGGCCCGCCGCCGCTCGGCTTGCTCGCGCGTGCGCGCGATCGCGTAGCCCAGCGATCGGCGCAGGCTCTCGGCCCGCACCTCGTTCTTGGCGAGATAGTCCTGGGCGCCCTCGGCGATGCACGTGAGCGCGAGCTCGTGATCGTCGGTGCCGGTCAGCACGACGATCGGCACCTGCGGTGCCCGGCCGCGCACGTGCTGGACGCACGCCGCGCCGCGCGCGTCGGGGAGCCCAAGGTCGAGCAGCACGACGTCGACGTCGCCCTGGCCCAGGTGCGCGTTCGCCGCCGCCAGCGAGCTCGCGTGGAGGATCTGCGCGGCCGGGCCAGGGCTGCCAGCGAGGAGCTCGTCGACCAGCGCGGCGTCGCCCGGGTTGTCCTCGATGAGCAGCACCCGCAGCGCCGCGGCGGAGGCGCCCTGCATCAGCGCGCCTCCGGCATCACGGCAACCTCACGATCGTGAACCAGAAGGTCTCGATCGATCGCACGATCTGCTGGAACGCGGCGAGGTCGACCGGCTTGGTGATGTAGCAGTTGGCGCCGAGCAGATAGCCCTGGGCGATGTCCTTCTCGGCGTCCGACGAGGTCAGGATCACCACCGGCGTGGTGCGCAGCGCGGCGTGGCGGCGGATCTCCTGCAGCACCTCGCGACCATCGCGCTTGGGCAGGTTGAGGTCGAGCACCACGAGATCCGGGGTCGGCGCGCCGACGTGCTGGCCGCGCTGCAGCAGGAAGTCGATCGCCTCGGCGCCGTCGACGACGACGTGGATGTCGAGCACCAGCTTGCCGGCCTCGAGGGTGTCGCGCGTGAGCTCCGCATCGCCGGGGTTGTCCTCGACCAGCAGCACGCGAATCGGAGCGGTCATGACGGGTTGGCCACCGGGTGCAGGGTGAAGTGGAAGGTCGTGCCCACGCCCAGCTCGGACGTGAACCAGATGCGACCGCCGTGGCGCTCGAGGATGCGCTTGGCGATCGTCAAGCCGATGCCACTTCCGTCGTACTTGCCGCGCTCGTGCAGGCGCTGGAACATCTGGAAGATGCGGTCCTCGTACTGCGCGTCGATGCCGATGCCGTTGTCGGCGACGTCGAACTGCCAGCGGTCGTCGCGCAACGCGGCGCGGATCGTCACGACCGGCGCAGCAAGGCCGCGGAACTTGATCGCGTTGCCGATGAGGTTCTGGAACAGCTGCCGGAGCTGACCGTCGTCGGCGAGCACGGTCGGCAGCGCGCCCACGTCGATCGTCGCGCCCGTCGCGCGGATCGTCGCGCCGAGCACCTGCACGACCTCGCGCACGATCACGCCCGCGGGCACCGGCGCGAGCGGTCGACCCTGGGAGCCGACCCGCGAGTACGCCAGCAGATCGGCGACCAGCTGCTGCATCCGCTTGGCGCCATCGACCGCGAAGAAGATGTACTTGTCGGCGCGCTCGTCGAGCTTGCTCTGGTAGCGCTGGGCGAGGAGCTCGGTGAAGCTCGCCACCATGCGCAGCGGCTCCTGTAGATCGTGCGAGGCGATGTACGCGAACTGCTCGAGCTCGGCGTTGCTGCGGCGGAGCTCGTCCTCGATCGCCTTGCGCTCGGTGATGTCGACGATCGCCGCCAGCATGAGCGTGCCCTCGGCGGCGGGCATCGGGCTGAGGCCGATCTCGAGCGGCATCTCGCTACCATCGCGGCGCCGGCCGTAGAGGTCGCGGGCCAGGCCCATCGGCCGCGCGGTCGCGGTGTAGCCAGCGACGAGCTCGGCGTGGCGCGTCCGCAGCCGCTCTGGCACCAGCAGCTCGAGCGGTCGTCCGGTGAGCTCGCCGCGCGCGTAGCCGAACAGGTCCTCGGCCTTGCGGTTGACCATGCGGATCGTGCGCGCGGCGTCGACCACGACGATCGCGTCGGGCGCGGCCTCGATCACGAGGTGGAGCTGATGATCGGCGGCGGCCAGCGTGAGGTCGGTGACCGCGGCCAGCGTCAACGTGCGGTCCGCGACGCGGAGCGGCTCGAGCCGGCGCGCGATCGGGAACTCGGTGCCGTCGCGTCGACGGCCGAGGCGCTCGGCAGGCACCACGCTCGCGAACGGCACGCCGTCGAGCGCGCCGCCGAACAGGCGCTCGGCGGGCGGGTTCGCGAGCCGGATCTCGCCGAGCTCGTCGATGACGAGCATTGGATTACTCGCGATCGCGAGCACGGTGGCGATCGCCCCGAACCCATCAGCCCCCAGCTGGTTGTCGTTGCTGCCCACCGGTGCTCGGCAGTCGACCATAACACCTCGCGCGCGTCACGTGCGTGAGGCTACGCGGCGGTGCGGTGCGTGTCGCCGTAGTCGCTGTACGTCGTCATCCGATTGCGCAGCTCGTGCTCGATCAGCAGCCGCTCGCCCGAGCCGGGCGTCTCTCCGAACGGTACGCGCCAGGCGAGGATCGCGTGATACGGCAGCGTGATCAGCATCGCCGCCGCAGCAGAGATTTTCTGATGGAAGCGCTGGTGGGCCTGCGAGTCGACCCAGATCCACGACCACGTCCACCACAGGCCCGCGAGCACGTAGGCGGGATAGGCCCAGCGCACGCGGTCCGGGTAGTAGCGCCCGAGGATCGCGTGCACGAAGCCCATGAAGCGGGCGTAGAACTTCGCCGGCGTGAGCGAGCGCTTCGCCAGGCCGCCGTCGACATCGAGGCGACGGCGCAGCCGCGGACCGGGCTCGAACGCGAGGTACTCGCCGTCCTTGAGGCCGCGGCCGATGCGGATGCCGAGCGAGGTCTCGTCCTCGATCGGGGTGTCCTCGTCCCAGCCGCCGAAGCGCGTGAACACCTCGCGGCGGTACGCGCCGCCCGAGCCGTGCACGTAGTCGACCGGCGCGACCCGCTGATCGAAGCGCGGATAGGTGAGCGGCAGGCGCAGGCCGCGCGAGAACTTCATCACGCGGCCGTTGGCGGCGAGCCGGCGATAGAACGGCGTGATCTCCTCCTGCTCGCCCCAGTAGTGGCGGCAGGTGAGGCCGAGCAGCTTGGGGTCGGCGCGGAACGGCGCCTCGACCTCGCGCAGGAACTGATCGCCGACCGGCAGATCGTCGTCGTCGATGCAGACGATGACCTCGCCGCGCGACGCGGCCACGCCGCGGTTGCGGGCGCGCGCGCCGCCGAGCGGGCCCGAGCGCAGCACGCGCAACCGGGGATCGGCCTCGAGCTGCCCGAGCCACGCCGCGGCCTCGGCCGGGCGATTCGTCGACTGCTCGACCACCACGATCTCGAACGAGTCGTGGTCCTGGGCGAGCACCGCCTCGATCAGCTCGCACAGGGCGACCAGTCGATTGTAGGAGCGGATGACGACAGAGACGCGAGGCATGGTGGGAACGGGCGCAGGGTGCAGGGGAGTGCCGTGGGCTGTCAACAAAGCGAGTTTGGGGCCAGCCTGAAACGGCCCGCGGCGGCCGACTTGAGCGGCCGCCGCGTGGTGGAAATCTGTCACTGTCGAATTCCTGACGGCAGAAGCGACCGTTGATTGCCGTTCTGCGCCGTGGTCACTGCGGCTTGCCGGTCAGCGCGAACTTCGTGGTGCCGGGGCCGTAGCCGCGCACCATCACGTAGACGGCGGTCGGCTGGTCGATCGTGACCTCGCAGCTCTCGTTCGAGCCGGTCTTGTACGGGCGGCAGTCGTAGGTGGTCTGGGTCGGCGCCTTGCCGCGGCGGATGTAGAGGTCGGCGTCGTTGTCGCCGGTCATGTCGAAGACGTACGTGCCCGCGGCCAGCACCGGGGTCGTGAACTTCACGGTCTTGCTCTTCGCGACCGAGCCCGACTCGTTCATGCCGGCCCAGCCGGTCGGCGGGACGGTGCCGCCGCCGCCGGGCGTGAACGTGTTGTCCTGCTCGCCGGTGACCAGCACGACCTGCGACTTGTCGATGCCGCGGAAGATCTGCTCGTAGGTCTTGGGCTCGTCGTAGGCGGCGAGCGCCTTGACCAGCGTCAGCGTCGAGGCCGACATGTTCGCGAAGAACGCCGGCATGCCGTTGTTGACGATGTCGAGGTACTTGGTGCCGTTCGGGTCGTCGGTGTTGACCGCGCTGTGCGCGTCGTTGAGCGCGCTGTCGACGTACGCGAACGTGTCGCAGCCGTTCTGGAACATGATCAGGTACTGACCCTTGACCCACTTGCCGTTGCGGGCGAGCGCGCGGATGTTCTGCCCGAGACCGGCGTGGCCGTTGTACGCGATGAGGTCGGCGCGGGTCGACAGCGCCTCGTAGCGCGCGCGGAACGCGCTCTCGCTGAGCCCGCGCGTGATGTTGTCGGTGAGCATCGCGACGACGTGGACCGTGCGGCCGTTGGGCAGCGTGGCGCGGAGCTCGACGTCGGGGTTGGCGACGCCGGGCGCCGACGGGATCGTCGCCGGGGTCGAGGTGACGGTGCCGAGCGCGGCCAGCGCGGTCTTCGACTTCGCGACGAAGTCGTTGTAGGCGTCGATGCCGGCGTCGGCGGCGGTGGTCGCGCCGTCCTCGTACTTGCCGAACACCGCGACGACCTCGAGCGCGTTGTCGGCCCAGACCTTGTCGTACTCGGGGAACTTGCCGGTGGTGTTGATCGTCGAGACCGTCACCGAGGCGGTGGTGGTCACGACCTCGTCGGCGGTGAACGTGCAGCCCGAGCGCGACGGGCGGAAGTAGTACCAGAGGCTGCCCGCGTCGACGTCGTGGGCGCCGGCCTCGGCGCACTTGCTCTTGTACTTGGTGACGAACGCGTCGACCGCGGTCGAGCGCTGATCCTTGGGCAGCTTGAGCGTGAACGTCGACGGGACCGAGTCCTTGTTGCCCCACGCGACCGGCAGCTTCGCGTGATAGGTGATGAGCGTGCCGCCGCCCGGGTTCGCGGCGGTCTTCACGTTCGACAGGGTCATCGTGTCGAGGCGGCCGA
Organism: Deltaproteobacteria bacterium; assembly: GCA_021413675.1. GTDB lineage: Bacteria > Myxococcota_A > Polyangia > Haliangiales > Haliangiaceae > JAIOQA01. The sequence goes on from JAIOQA010000199.1 coordinate 24,781, forward strand.
CCGAGTTGGCGCCGTTGAGCTGGCCGATCGTGTAGAGGAGCTGGTCCTGGATCTGATCCTCGGGGCCCCACGACGACGAGGTGATCATCTGGCCGTCGAACTCGAAGTCGACGAACACCGCCAGCGCGCTCGCGTCGTACTTGCCGTCGTCCGAGCCATCGGGCTTGGTCGCCATGCCAGCGAGGTCGTCGCTGTCGGTCATGCAGCCGGTCAGGCCGGCGCAGAAGGGCGCGGCAGCGAGGAGCAGGGTCGCGAGGCGCTTGATCATGAAGCGCCATTCAGCAAGGGGGATGCCATCCTACATGCGCTGTATGTGGCTGAGATCGCTTGCGATGTCGCAGGCTGATCGAGTCGCCGGCGAGGACAGGTGACCTTAGCCAGCTGGCGGATCGAGTAGCCGGCGGAAGATGACCGAGGCGCCGGCGAACCTCGGTTGCTACCAGCCGGGCGGGCGCGTGCCCCAGGTCGTCCCGGCCGCGGTGCCGAAGCCGATGACCTGGCTCGTGATCTCGAACGTGGCCTGGTCGAGGTGCTGGATCTCGTGTTCCTCGACCAGGCCGCCTGCCGGGACCTCGGGCGAGATCCACAGATCGGTGTGCGTGCGCTTCTCGGGAAACATCGGATCGGCCGACGCGTAGCTGATCTTCTTGCACGCGAACGCGCGGCCACCGACGGTGTGGACCTCGTCGACGACGGTGACGTCGGACAGCGTCCACTCGGCGAGGTCGTCGCCGGTCAGGCGCTCGAGGGTCAGGCCCTTGCGCGGGAAGGCGTCGTTCGGCTCGTGCTTCTCCTCGCCGGTCGCATCGATCCGGCCGCGCATGGCGCGGGTCACGGTGTCGGGCGTGACCGCGGTGATCGCGACCATCGCGGTCGTGCGGATCTCGCCGAGCGTGCCGCCGTTGACGACCCGGTACGCGTGCCAGTCGCCGACGGTCGCGGTCGCGAAGGCCTCGAGCGGCGCGGCGTGCGCATGCGCGGGCGTCGGCGGCATCGCCGGCGGCGGGACCTTCGGCGCGGGCGGCGGGGTCGGCGACTGCGGCGCCTCGATGCCGTGGTCCGAGGACAGGAACGCGTAGCCCAGACCGCCCGCGATCACCAGCAGCGCGACCGCGAGCACGACCGACTTCACGCGCGACTCCACCCCGCGCTCGTACCACGGAATCGGGCCTGCTCAGCGCTCGTGACGCTCAGCGGGTCAGCTGGACGAGCTGCGCGTGCAGCACGCCGGCGAGCTGGTGCACGTGCGACGGCAGCTTGCGGCCGGGCGCGTTGCCCTCGAACGGATAGGGCGGGTTGGGATCGGGCCGGAGCGCGTGGAGGAACGCGACCTCGCCGAGCACGAGCGAGGCGAGATCGTAGACGTCGGACGGCAGCACCTGGGCGGGCTCGCCGCGCGCCGGCGCGTGATCGATCACCGGCTGGCCCGCGTGGCGGACCGCGGCGCGCGTGGCCTCGAGGCACACGAGCAGGCGATCGTAGCAATCCGCGGGGCGCAGGCCGCGCTCGAGCATCGGCGCCGGTGGCGGTTCGCCGCCCGTCAGCCGCGCGGCGTAGGCGACCGCGAGCGCGACCTGCTGGTAGCAGTCGGCGGGCCGGAACGGTCGTTCGAGCAGCAGGTTGATCTGGCGGTTGGCGGTGGCGAGCACGCCGAAGACGTCGGACGGCGTGGCCGCAGGATCGCGCGCCGGGGCCGCACTCGCGGGGAGGCCGAGGGCGCGGCGGACCTCGGCGAGCTCGCGCAGCGCCGCGTCGATCACCGCGAGCACGTGGCCCGGGCGGATCGCGCTGATCGGCGGGCCGTGCGGGATCGACGCGATCGGATCGCCGACGATCTCCTGGCACAGGCGGTCGGCCTTGCGGAACACCGCGAGGGCCTGGAAGTAGCATTCGCGCGGCGACGCGCCGGTCACCGCGACGGCGGCGCGGCCCTCGGCGGGGCGGCCCATCTCGTGGCGGATCCCCTCGACGTCGGCGGCGAGGACGCGGGCGCGGGCGTGGCAATCGGCAGGCTCGATGGCATCGATCGATCTCGACATGGCTCCCCTGGTGGCGCGTGGTGGCGCGCGCGGCGCGAGCGTAACACATGGGGTCCCATGGATATGCATGGGACCCCACGCGCATCGCGGTCGTGGGGCGGCGCCGGCCGGGCAGGCTATGCTGCGCCGGTGGACGCCAAGCAGGTCATCGTCATGCGCAAGGACCTCAACATGCGGAAGGGCAAGATGATCGCCCAGGGCGCGCACGCCTCGCTCAAGGTCTTCCTCGATCGCGGCGCGCCGGATGGCGGTAGCGAGGGCGAGCGCTTCGCGTTCACGACCACGCCGGCGATGGCCGCCTGGCTGGGCGGGCGCTTCACCAAGGTGTGCGTCAGCGTGACGTCCGAGGCGGCGCTCGACGAGATCGCCGCGGCGGCGCGGGCCGCGGGCCTGCCGTGCGCGGTGATCGTGGACGCCGGCAAGACCGAGTTCGGCGGCGTGCCGACCAAGACCTGCCTCGCGATCGGCCCGGCGTGGAGCGACGAGGTCGACGCGGTCACCGGCGCGCTGCCGCTGCTGTAGGGCTTGCGCCGGCGCGCGATCCGCGCCAATCGTTCGCCGTGCGCTACGTCGGCAAGGTTTACCGTCCCCCGTCGGAGGCCGACGCGCTGATCGTGCAGGCCACGATCGGCTGCTCGTGGAACCACTGCACCTACTGCGACATGTATCGCGACAAGCCGCGGTTCGCGGTGCGGCCGCTCGCCGAGACCCTCGCGGACCTCGCGGGCGCCGCGCGCGAGTACGGCGATCAGGTCGAGAAGGTGTTCGTCGCCGACGGCGACGCGCTGGTCATGCCGATGGATCACTGGGAGCCGATCCTCGCGGCGTGCCGCGCGAGCTTCCCGCGGCTGCGGCGCGTGAGCTGCTACGCGACCGCGGGCAACATCGCGGGCAAGACCGACGCGGAGCTCGCGCGGCTGCGCGCGCTCGGGCTCGGCATCCTCTACATCGGGCCGGAGTCCGGCGACGACGCGACCCTCAAGGCGATCGCCAAGGGCGCGACCGCCGCCGAGCACGTCACCGCCGCCCAGCGCGTGCGCGCGGCGGGCCTCGAGCTGTCGGCGATCTTCCTGCTCGGCGCCGGCGGGATCGAGCGATCGGCCGAGCACGCGGCGGCCTCGGCGGCGCTGGCGAGCGCGATGGATCCGCACTACCTCGCCGCGCTGACCCTCACGATCGTCCCCGGCACGCCGCTGGCGAAGCTCGCCGACCGCGGACGGTTCACGCTGCCGTCGGTCGCGGCGCTGCTCGGCGAGCTGCGTACGTTCGTCGCCGAGGCGCGCCCGACCGACGCGCTGTTCCGCACCAACCACGCCTCGAACTACCTGCCGGTCGGCGGTCGCCTGCCGCGCGACGGCGCGCGCCTCGCGGCCGCGATCGATCGCGCGCTCGCCGGCGAGATCGCGCTGCGCCCCGAGCATCGGCGCGGGCTGTGATGCTGGGGTAGCGGCGGGCGTCGCCTCCCCGAGTCACACCCGGCGACACCTCGATCGCCGCGCGACCTCGGCCTAGCGTGCCCTCGCGGACTTGCTCCGCAGGAGGCACTCATGACGCTCGGACGACGGCTCGCCGCAGAGTTTCTCGGAACCGCCTGGTTGGTGATCGGAGGGTGCGGCACGGCGATCCTCGCTGGCGACGTGGTCGGCTGGGTCGGCGTGTCGTTCGCGTTCGGCCTGACCGTCGTGACGATGGCGTACGCGATCGGCCACGTCTCGGGGTGTCACCTGAACCCGGCCGTCTCGCTCGGCCTGTTCGTCGCCAAGCGCTTCGACGGCAAGGATCTCCTGCCGTACATGGCGGCGCAGGTCGGCGGCGCGATCGCCGGCGCCGGGCTGCTCGCGCTGATCGTCAAGACCGGACACCAGGGCGCCGACCTCGGCGGCTTCGCGGCCAACGGGTACGGCGCGCTCAGTCCCAAGAAGTACGAGCTGGTCGCCGCGCTGGTGACCGAGATCGTGATGACCTTCTTCTTCCTGTTCGTGATCCTCGGCGCGACCTCGTCGAAGGCGCCGGCCGGCTTCGCGCCGCTCGCGATCGGGCTCGCGCTCGTGTTGATCCACCTGATCAGCATCCCGGTGACCAACACGTCGGTGAACCCCGCGCGCTCGATCAGCCAGGCGCTGTTCGCGGGCGGCGACTACCTGACGCAGGTCTGGCTCTTCCTGGTTGGCCCGGCGATCGGCGGTGCGCTCGCCGGGGTTGCGTACCCGGCGATCGCCGGCCGCGAATAAGCCTCCGGTCACCCACACGGGCGTGAAGACAACCTCGCCGCGGGGTCTGCTCGTCGCGAGCCGCGCGGTATGCTGGTCCGGTCATGCCGCCGACCTGGGAACCGGATTTCGACTTCTACATCACGAGCATCGACGAGAAGCCCGCGTCGATCGTCGTCGATCTGGCGGCGGCCAAGGCCTCGCCGGTCGAGAGTCATCCGGTCCTCCTCGGGATCCGCGTGCCGATGCGGCAGCCGCGCGAGGATGGCCTGCGCGACGCCGCCGAGCTCGACGCGCTCGGCGAGCTCGAGGACCGCTTCACCGAGGCGCTCGAGGCCCAGGTCGACGCGCTGTACGTCGGCCGCGTGGTCCACGACGGCGCGACCACGCTCTACTACTACGCGCCCGAGGCCCATCGCCAGAAGCTCGACGACGAGCTGCCCGCGATCACCGGCGACCCCGGCGACTACGCGCCCGAGTGGTGGGTCGACGACGATCCGAAGTGGCAGCTCTACGACGAGTTCCTGACGCCCGACGAGTACGACCAGCACATGATCTCGAACCGCCGGCTGATCGCGGTGTTCACCGAGAACGGCGACAAGCTCGAGGAGCCGCGCCAGGTCGATCACTTCGCGACGTTCCCGTCGCGGCAGCAGGCCGAGCGCGCGGCGGGCGCGCTGCGCGCCGCGGGCTTCGCGACCGACGACCTCGCCGATCCCGACAGCGACGACGCGTGGGAGCTCCAGTTCCACCGGGTCGATCACCTCGCCGAGGGCCGCCCCGACGAGTTCGTCGGCGAGATCCTCGATCTGATCGAGCCCGAGGAGGGCGACTACGACGGCTGGGGCGCGCCGCACGCGGAGATGATGGTCAACTGATCGCGTTGCGCAGAACCTGTGAAGCTTCGCTTCCGGGTTCTCGTTCGATCGATCGGCTCCGTCGAGGACGACGGCCCCGATCTCCTCCGGATCCTGAACCGCCTCGCTGCGCTCGGCGATCAGCCGCCGGTCAGAGTGTGCTTCGACTGGCGGATGAGCCGGACGTACGCGGTCGACGCGCGCACCGCGAGCTCGCACAGCTCGTCGCTCGCGACATCCGGCAGGCGCTCGCCGCCGGGCGCGTGGGCGTAGATCAGGTTGACCACGCGCTGCTTCACGATGATCGGCGTGACCAGCACCTCGATCGGCGGCGGCTCGGCGCCGATCACGGTCCACAAGGTCTGCTCGATCGGGTGCGCCGCCGATGGCGACGGGCCGCGGAACGGGCGCAGCGAGTCGTGCGCCGCCTGCAGCGCCGACGCGCCGCCGAGCGGCAGCGCCAGCGACTCGAGCGGCGCGGTCAGGCCGCGCGGGGTGGCGATCCGACCGCGCCAGCCCAGCGCGTTGGCGTCGCGCACCAGGAACGCGATGAGCGCCTCGAACCGGCCGATCGCGAACTCGACCAGCACCGCCGCGATCTGATCGCGGTGGTTGGCCTGGTCGATCCGATCGCACGCGCCGCGGTAGGGCAGGAGCGCGGGCGCCGCGGCGGTTGCCTCGGGCGGCGCCGTCGAGCGATCGGTCGCGTCGGCGGCGGCCTCGATCGGATCCACGCGCACCGGCACCGGCTCGGGCGGCTCGGCGATCGGCGCCGCGGGCTTCTTGCGCGGCTCGAGCCGGACCTGCGGCGGCAGCACCAGGCCAGCCGCGGGCTGGGTGCGGCGGCGCTCGTCGGCCTGGACCAGCGTGCGCCGGGTGCCGGGCCGGACGTAGCGCGCCTTGCGCGCGATGCGGTAGTGGCGCTCGAGGTAGTAGAGCAGCCGCAGCTCCGCGACCACGTGCGGCGCGATCGGCCGGTTGGCGTGGACCGCGAGCTCGTGCAGCGTGGCGGTGTCGCTCGGATCGACGACCGCGACCGCGAGGACCCCGTCGGGCCGGATGTGCAGCCCGATCGCGCCGTGCTGGTCGGCGAGGGTCGGGCCGATCGCCGCCAGCGCCTCGGGCGTGGCGTGCTCGAGCAGCTCCGCGGTCGCGACCGGCAGGCCGGTCAGCTCGCCGAGGAACTGGCCGAGGCCGTCGACGTCGAGGAAGCCGAGCTCGACGAGGTTGGTGCCCAGGCGGCCGCCGTACAGCACCTGCGCGCGCAGCCCGGCCTCGAGCTGGGTCAGGCTGACCGCGGCGTTGCGAAGCAGCAGCGTGCCGAGCTTCATCTCAGGAGGGCCCCGCGCGAAGATAACCTATCGCGCGGCGTAGCGGGTCGGATCGGCGAGCCCGGCGTCGGCAAATCCCTTGCGGCGCAGGATGCACGCGTCGCACCGGCCGCACGCGAGGTCGTCGATCGGGTCGTAGCAGGAGTGCGTGATCGCGTAGTCGACGCCCAGCGCGAGGCCGGCCCGGATGATGTCGGCCTTGGTAATCTCGATGAGCGGCGCGTGGACCTTGAAGCCGCCGGCGCGGGTCGCGACCTGGGCGAGCGCCTCGAACGCGCGCACGAACTCGGGGCGGCAGTCGGGGTAGCCCGAGGCGTCGAGCACGTTGACGCCGACGAACAGATCGCGCGCGCCGATCGACTCGGCCCAGGCCAGCGCCAGGGACAGGAGCACGGTGTTGCGGGCCGGCACGTAGGTCGCGGGCACGTCGCCGGGCGCGCCGATCTCGGCGAGGTCGCGATCCTTGGGCACGACGACCTCGGCGGAGGTCAGCGCCGAGCGGGCTAGCGGCCGCAGATCGAGCTCGACGATCTGGTGGATCGCGCCGAACGCGGCGGCGACCCGGCGTGCGGCGTCGAGCTCGCAGGCGTGGAGCTGGCCGTAGCGCACGGTCAGCGCGTGGCACGCGAAGCCCTGGGACCGGGCGATCGCGAGGGCGGTGGTGGAGTCGAGACCTCCGGACAACAGCACGACGGCAGCGGACATCGGGCGAAGGCTAGCAGTAGGATGCGTCCGGTGTCCGAACCGCGCGAGCCCGACGATGGCGTCCCGAACGCCGCGGTCGACGAGCCGAGCGGGTTGTCGGCCGCGGCCGGCGCGATGCTCCGCCCGGTCAAGAGCCTGATCGCGTTCGTCACCACCAGCGAGCCGCCGCTCGAGCTGCAGATCGTCGGGCGCACGCTCCTGCACGCCGCGCTGGTCGGCCTCGGCGCCGGTGCGATCGCGTGCCTGTTCTTCTACGGCTCCGAGTTCCTGCAGTACGTGCTGCTCGAGAAGCTCGCGGGCTACGAGCCGCTGCGCGCCCAGGGCGAGAAGGTCATCGGCGAGGCCGGGGCCGGCGCGTTTCGCTGGTGGCTGTTGCTGTTCATCCCGGCGATCGGCGCGCTGGTCGCGGGGCTGCTCTCGCGCTGGGCGCCCGAGGTCCGCGGCGGCGGCGGCGACGCGACGATCGAGGCCTTCCATCACCGCGGCGGCCAGGTCCGCAAGCGGGTGCTGCTCGCCAAGCCGCTGGCCTCGATCGCGACCCTGGGCTCGGGTGGCGCCGGCGGTCGCGAGGGCCCGACGATGCAGATCGGCGGCGCGCTCGGCTCGATGGTCGGTCACTACCTCAAGGTCGGCGCGCGCGAGCGCCGCGTGCTGATGATCGCCGGCGTGGCCGCGGGCATCTCGGCGGTGTTCCGCGCGCCGCTGGGCGCGGCGCTGCTCGCGATCGAGATGCTGTACCGCGACGACTTCGAGTCCGAGGCGCTGATCCCCGCGGTGCTCGCGAGCGTCGTCGCGTACTCGGTGTCGATCTCGGTGTTCGGGCAGTCGACCCTGTTCGGCCGGCTACCGGCGTTCGCGTTCGAGCCGCGCCACATCCCGCTGTACATCGTGCTGGCGCTGGTGATCGCCGCCGGCGCGTCCCTGTTCGTCGGATCGCTGCACCTGGCCAAGCGGCTGGCGCGCAAGCTGCCGGGCCCGACCTGGATCCACCCGGCGCTGGGCGGGCTCATGCTCGGCGTGTTCGCGACCGTGACGATCACGGTCATCGGGCCGCAGCTCGGGCGCGCCGACAAGGGGCTCGGCATCCTCGGCGGCGGCTACGGCGCCGCCCAGGTCGCGATCACCGGCGCCGACTGGCTGTCGACCGGGTGGACCGGCGTGGAGATCTTGCTGGTCCTCGCGGCCGCGAAGATCGTCGCCGCAAGCTTCACGATCGGCACCGGCGGTAGCGCCGGCGACTTCGCGCCGTCCCTGGCGATCGGCGGCATGCTGGGCGGCGCGTTCGGGCTGGCCGCGCGGCTGGTCCTGAACGACCCGACGATCCAGCCCGGCGCGTTCGCGCTGGTCGGCATGGGCGCGTTCTACGGCGGCATCGCGAACACGCCGCTCGCCGCGCTGGTGCTGGTGTGCGAGATGGCCGGCAGCTACGACCTGCTGGTGCCGCTGATGCTCGCGGAGGGCGTGGCGTTCGTCGCGCTGCGCCGGGTGTCGCTCTACCCCGCGCAGCTGCCGACCCTGCACGACTCGCCGGTGCACCGCCGCAGCCCCGATCCGCTGGCCCGGCTGCGCTGCGCCGACATCGTGCGCCGTGATCGCGCGATCGCGACGGTCTCGCCGGCGACCACGCTCGCGGCGCTATCGCGGATCGCCGAGGGCGCGCCCGATCAGGATGTCTTCCCGGTCATCGATCGCGCCGGCGCGCTGTGCGGCCTGGTCGCCGCCGAGGCGCTGCGCGTGGTCGCCTCGGATCCCGAGCTCGGCGCGGTCGCGATCGTCGCCGATGTCATGAGCGCGCCCGCATCCGTCACGCTCGACGCCGAGCTGCGACGCGCGGTCGAGCTCCTGCTCGGCCGCGATCTGCGCAGCGTGCCGGTGGTCGACGCCGCCGGCGCGATCGTCGGGATGATCGACGAGCACGACATCGCGGCGGTCGCGATGCGGGCGCGCGAGGGCGAGGCGCCGTGACCGACGCGGCGCGCGCGCGCTGGCTCGATCGCGGCGCGTGGATGATCGTGATCGCGGGCTGCGCGCTGGCGGCGTGGCGGCGCTGGGTGTTCCTCGCCGAGTCGCCGTACCCGCTCGGCATCGACGGCTTCTTCTACGCCGGCCAGCTGCGCTCGATCCTCGAGCACGGGCACCTCGCGTGGCCGGCCTCGCCGCTGGCGTTCTGGGCGATGGCGCCGCTCGCGGCCCTGACCGATCCGATCGTCGGCGCCAAGCTCGGCGCGGCGATCGGCGGCGCGGCGGCCGGGCTGCCGGCGTACGCGCTGGGCAAGCGGCTCGGCGGCGATCGCGGCGCGGGGCTGATCGCGGCCGCGATCGTGACCACGAGTGCTGGCTCGTTCTACCTGTCGATCGAGTTCGTGAAGCAGGGCGTGGGGCTCACCGTCGGGCTGGCCTACCTGGTCGCGCTCGTGCGCGCGCTCGAGCGCCCGACCCGCGCGCGGCTCGCCATCGCGATCGCCGCGCTCGTCGCCACCGCGCTGACCCACAAGTTCGCCGCCGGGCTCGCGATCGCGGTGTCGATCCCGGCGCTCGCCGTCGAGCTGCGCGCGCGCGGCCAGCTCGATCGCGCCCGGCTGATCGTGATCGCGATCATCGCGGGCGGTGTCGCGGCGCTCGCGATCGCGGTCGGCGCGCTGTTCCCCGAGCGCTTCCTCGCGCTCCGCGATCTCGATCTGCTCGCGCAGCTGTTCGGCCGCGAGGCCCGCTGGGACGCGCCGGCGCTGGCGCTGCCGCACCACAGCCTCGCGATGGGCTACGAGGCGGCGATCGCCGGCGGGCTCGCGCTGGCGGCGGTCGCGCTCGCGCTGACGCGCTACCTCGAGGCGTTCCGCGTGCCCCTCGCCGCGGCGCGCCCCGCGGAGCGCGCGCTGGCCCTCGGGTTCGCGGGCCTCGCGCTGGTGATCGCGCTGCCCTGGCTCGACGTCGGCGATCCCCAGGGCCTGGCGTTCCGCCTGCGGCTCGCGGCGTTCGTGCCGCTCGCGCTCGTCGCCGCGGCGCTCGGCGGCGATCTCGCCACCCTGGCGCCCCAGGCGTGGCGGCTGCCGGGCCTGGCGACGCTCGCGGCCGCGATCCTGCTGGTGCAGCCCGCGCGGCGCGAGGAGGGCGTGGTCCGCGCCCACCCGGCGATGGTCGCCGCGGTCCGCGCGCTCGACGGGATCGTGCCGACCGGCGACACGGTGATCGTCAGCGAGCGCCACATCGCGTTCATGGCGGCGTGGTTCGCGCGGGTCCCGACCGCGCTCGATCCGTCGACCGTCCCGGCCGCGCATCGCTGGCGGCTGATGCCGCTGGCGTTCGTGGGCAACGGCTCGCCGCTCGACCGCGCGCTGCTCGCCGCTCGCGCCCAGCCGACGCTGGTGCCGCCGCGCGGCCTCCACCCGCGTCATCCCGACGGGCTGGTGCTCGTGCCCGAGGCGACCTGGGAGTGGGTGCTCGCCCAGCTGCCGCCCAAGGCGCGCGCCTACTATCGCGCCTGGCACACGATATAAACTGCATGATCGTCGACGGTGGCGCGGCTGCGACCCCCCGCGACCGACGCTGCGGTCACACGCCGTGATCAGCCAGTCTCGATCCGTCAGCAGCGGTTAGCCCCCGCGATCGTCGGGCTTCGCTTGCAATGCGGCGGGTATTGGCAAAGATTCGCGCATGCGCAAGCTCGCTACCGTCGCGCTCGTGGCCTTCGCCACGGCGTGTACGCCGTCCACACCGACCTTCTCGCTGAAATACGCCGAGAAGCGCGGCACGATCGAGAAGAACGGCCTCCGCTTCGTGGTCGTGCCCGACTCGACCACCCAGATGGCCGAGGTCGACGTTCGTTACGACGTCGGCTCGCGCGAAGATCCGGTGGGCAAGGCCGGCCTCGCGCACCTCGTCGAGCACCTGATGTTCCAGCAGCGGCCGGACGGGCCCGCGACCCCGCCGCTGATGCACTTCATCGATCAGCTGACGACGTTCTTCAACGCGTTCACCGAGTGGGACAAGACCCACTACATGCAGCTGTCGCGCGCCGACCAGCTCGACTCGATGCTCAAGATCGAGGCGATGCGCATGTTCTACGGCTGCCAGACGATCGCGCCCGAGGAGTTCCAGCGCGAGCTCGAGGTCGTGCGCAACGAGATCCGCTGGCGCGGCGGCGACGCCCAGGGCCAGGCCGAGCAGATGATCCTGTCGTCGGTGTACCCGAAGGGGCACGCCTACCAGCGCGAGATCGGCGGCAACGATCGCCAGCTCGCGTCGATCACGCTGCAGGACGCCTGCGACTTCATGAAGAAGTACTACACGCCGGAGCGGGCGGTGGTCGTGGTCGCCGGTGGCGTCGACGTCGACGAGACCGTCAAGACCATCGAGAAGTGGTTCGGCGCGATGGAGAAGCGCGAGTCGGCGCCGCGCGTCGAGGTCGCGCCGGTCGTGATGACGCCGGGCCGCGCCACGTTCGACGTCGACGTCGAGCGGCCGCAGGTCCACGTCGCGTGGGCGCTGCCCGCGCACAACACGCCCGAGGGTGAGGCCGCGCAGTTCGGCATCTGGGGCGCGTTCTTCGGCGCCGCGGCCAAGGCCGAGGAGTACGGCTTCGCGACCCAGGTCACGCCGCAGCTGCTCGGCGGCCAGCTCGCGCCGGTGTTCGTGATCTCGGTCGAGCTCAAGGACATGGGCAAGCTCGACGAGGCCATCGAGTTCGTGATGAAGGCCGCGCGCCAGGCCGGCCGCGGCTACGATCAGATCGACTACCAGCAGCTCGAGAACCTCAAGGCGCGGCGCAAGGCATCGTTCATCGCGGGCATCGAGCCGCTGACCAGCCGCACGCTGCAGATCGCCGAGGCGGTGCAGTTCGACAAGGAGATGTCGTTCGGCTCGTCCGACGAGTACATCATCCACGAGCTGCAGAAGATCGACGGCTTCGACGGCAACCGCGTCCGCGACGCGGTCTCGAAGGCGCTGGCGCCCGACAAGGCCAAGATCATCATCATCCGCAACACCAAGGAGGGCGTGAAGGGCGACGTCCGCGCCTCGATGCAGTTCCAGACCAAGAGCGACGAGAAGAAGGAGCTCGCGGAGGTCGATCCGCGCGAGGCGCTGCGCCCGCTCAAGGTCGCGGCCGAGCTCAAGGCGCTCAACGGCGCCAAGCGGTTCGAGCTGGGCAACGGCATGAAGGTCGTGCTGCTGCCGGTCGACGCGATGCCGCTGGTCTCGACCGAGCTGACGTTCAACGTCGGCACGTCGGCGGCGCCGGGCATCGCCGACGCGGCGGCCAGCTTCCTCAGCCTCCCGATCGACGCCGCGGCGGTCCAGGCGGCGGGCCTCAACGTCGGCTGCGAGGCCGGCCCCGACACCACGACCTGCTCGACCGGCGGCGTGAACATCTACCTCGACGTCATGATCAACGCGCTCGAGCGCCTGGTCCGCGCGGGCGAGTACTCGCAGGACGGCATCGAGAGCTACGCCAAGAGCTACCGCGATCGCATGAAGCTCAAGGACAGCCAGACCGACTACGAGTTCCAGCGCCAGACCCTGGGCGCGCTGTTCGGCGCCGACCACCCGTACACCAAGGGCGGCGCGGTGCCGGCGTCGGCGATCAACGGCCTCGGCCGCGATCAGCTGACCAAGTTCCGCAACGCGCACTACAGCGCGAGCAACGCCACGCTGGTGATCGCCGGCAACTTCGATCCCGCCAAGGCCGAGAAGACCGTGCGCGCGGCGTTCGGCGGCTGGGGCCGCGGCAACACCGATCAGGCGGTGCCTGCCACCCAGCGCCAGCGCACCGGCCCGGAGTACATCGGCGTCGTCGGCAAGGACCAGCCGCAGACCACGATCCGGATCCTGTATCCGGCGCCCGCGGGCGTCGATGGCTCCGAGGCCGCGCGCCGCGTGCTCGCGCAGATGCTCAACGAGCGCATGCAGGACATCCGCTTCAAGCTCGGCTCGACCTACGGCACCTACGCGCGCCGCGGCAACGCGCTCGGCCCGACCGCGTACGCGATGGGCGGCGACGTCGACACCGCGCGCACCGGCGAGTCGCTCAAGGCGATGCGCGCGGGCGTCGCGGTGCTGCAGCACGTCGCCGCGGGCACCGCCACCGACGACGAGCTGTCGATGTTCGCGATCGACTTCGTGCGCGCGCGCCGCAAGCTGGTGCAGGTGCTGCTCGGCGAGTCGACGGTGTCGGAGGAGCTGGCGCGCCGGCTCGGCTTCATCAGCATGTACGGGCTGCCGCCCGACTTCTACAACCAGCTGCTGCAGCGCACCGCCGCGGTGTCGCTCGCCCAGCTGAAGATGCTGATCCAGACCGAGCTGGTCCCGGAGAACGAGATCATCGTGACCAAGGCCAGCCGCGAGACCATCGAGAAGACCTTCTCGGAGGCCGGCCTGACCAGCGTCAAGATCGTCGAGCCCGACTACAAGTGATCGGCTGACGACCGCGCGCGAGCCCCTGCGCGGGGCTCGACGCGTTTTCGGCGTGAGCGAGTCGCCCGCAGATCGGCGACGCCAGGCGGTGAGGGAGCGTTGCCACTCCCTGCCTGTGCGGAGTCGAGGCGAAGGGACGTACGGTCACCCATGGCCAAGGGAGAGCCGATCCGCAAGGGACCCGGGTTTTACGACATCACAGCCGGGATGCTGGTGATCGGCAGGCGCGTCGAGACCTCGCTGCCGCCGGCGCAGATTCTGAAGGTGGTCGACACGGCTAACCAGCTCGGTCCGCACGACGACTTCCGCTGGGTGGCGGCGGCCGATTTGACCGGCTGGAAGGCCGGCAAGACGCCGATCTCGTTCACGTGGGCGTTCGGCATCAAGATCGAGACCGGCATGGCCGATAACGGCCCGTCGGCGCCATTCGCGCTGGCCGACATCGAGAAGAAGACCGCGGTGGCCAAGAAGGCGCTGACCACCACCTTCTGGAAGCAGCTGGCCGCGACGCTGCCCGAGGCAGCGGGCGCGCGGTTGCTGGCGGCGCCGGTGGCGCCGACCCTGGCGGCGTTCGGCCCGCTCGCATCGGTGTACCTGGCGTACGGAACCGAGACGGCCAAGGGTAAGGGCCTGGTGCGTGGTCAGGACATGCGGCAGGAGTCCCATCAGACGGGCATCAAGGGCGTGACCGTGGCGACCGCCGAGGACTGGGGCGTGGTCGCGGTCGACCTGTCGAAGCCGGCCCACCAGACCCACCGCAAGGGCATCAAGGACGGCGCGTACTACCTGGTCGCGCGCTACGACTGAGGCTGCGGTCGCGCGCGTTCGAGCGGGTCGCCCGCTACTGTGCGGTCGGCGAGACGGTCGCCATGCTGCCGACCTGGACCGCGGTCTTGAAGTGGATGCGGCCGACGGTGCCACCACCGCCGCCCGCGCCGCCCGCGGCGTTGCCGCCGCCCTGGGAACCGAGCTGGCCGCCCAGCGCACCGCCCTGGTTCGCGCCGCCCGCGCCGCCGTTGCCGCCGTTGGTGCCCTGACCGCCGGCCGCCCGGTTGCCGTCGTTGTTGCGGCCATCGGATCCGGCGGTGCCGCCGAACGTGTTGTTGTCGACGTGGCCCTCGCCACCGCCGCCGCCGTTGGCGGTGAGCCGCGCGAACGTGCCGAGCGTGATCGCGGGCGCGTCGAGGAGGATCGATCCGCCCGAGCCGCCGCCCGCGCCGCCCGCGGACTTCTGCGCGAGCGGGCCGCCGGCGCCGCCGCCGCCGTTGGCGCTGACCATGCCCGAGAGGCTCAGGCTCGGGGTCGTGATCTGCACGGCGCCGCCACCGCCGCCGGACGCGCCGCCGTTGTTGCCGCCGCTGCCGCCGTGGCAGCCGCCGCGCAGCGGGCTGAGCGTGGTGCCACCGTTGGCGACGCCGCCCGCGGCGCTGGCCGGGTTGCCGGTGGCCTTCTCGATCAGCCCGCCGGTGCCGCCAGCCGCGCCGTAGCCGCCGCCGCCACCGCCGCCGCCGCCGGTGCCGCCGTCGCTGTCGACGATCGCCGCGCCGTCGACGCCGAACCCGGCGCCGTCGACGGTCGGGCTCGCGCACGCGGCCGCATCGCCGGCGCCCGGGCCCGCGGTGTGGCCGACGGCCGAGGCGTTGATCGCGCCGTTGATCGTGACCGAGGTCAGGCCGACGAGCACCAGCGGTCGCGAGCCGGTGACCTTGAGGGTCGCGGTCAGGTTGATCGTGATGTTGTTGGCCGAGATCACCGCGACCATCGGCCCGCCGCCGGTCTGCGCGACCGCGGCCGCGTCGACGGCGACGTCGGTGCTGCCGGTCGTCAGCGCGAGGGTGTCGGTGTTGAACGTGTAGGTGCCGCTCCCGAGCGTCAGATCGCTCGAGGTCGCCGGCACGGTGCACTTGTCGATGTTCGCGGGATCGAAGCCGAGGCCGGTGCCCGGGCAGGCCGCGTCGGGCGTCGCGTCGACGGTCGCGTCGGCGCGGGCATCGATGGCGGGCGGCGCGGCGTCGGCGCGCGCGTCGATCGCCGCGGCATCGGCGGGCGCGGCGTCCTCGCGCGCGTCGATCGCGAGCGAGCCGTCGATCTGCGCGCTGTCGATGCCGCCGTCGTCACCACCGCCGGCGGGCATGCCGCCCTTGTCGAAGCTGCAGCCTCCGATCAGTGCGGCGCAGGCCAGGTACAGATGCCAGCGAAGCGAAGCCATAGACGCTCAGACTACCGCCGGTGCGGATTGGAACGCACGATCTGGCTCACGCTTCTGGTGTAGGTATGATCCCGCCAATGTCGGGACCGCGCCTGTTGTTCGTCGCTGCTGGTGCGGGCGTGATCGCCGCGGTCGCGTGGTGGCAGTGGCCGCGCAGCGCGCCATCGATCGCGAGCGCGCGCGACGCGGGCGCGGCGCCGGTCGCGCGGGTCCCCGATGTCCGGAAGCCGGACAATACGGCGTGGTCCCCCGCCGATGGCGTGGCGCTCGACGTCCGCGACGAGCGCGGCGCGGCCGCGGCGGGCGCGCTGGTCCGCGCGACCCGCGACGGTGGCATCGTCGCCGAGGCTGCGACCGACGACGCCGGCCGGGTCGTGTTGCCGCTGACGCCCGGTCGCTGGCACGTCGACATCGCCGATCACGTCGTCGAGGGCGCCGCCACCCTCGAGCTCGACGTGCCGCCCGCGACCCCGGTCGCGCTGGTCGCGGAGATCGGCGACGCGGTCGCCGAGGCCGCGCCGCCGGCCCCGGGCGCATCGCCGTCGGGCGTGGTCGGCGTGGTCACCGCCGGCGGCGCGCGGCTCGCCGACTTCACCGTGGCGCCGGTGTTTCTCGGAGGGGTCGGTCCGGGCCGGCCGGTCGTCAACGATCGCATCCCCCAGCCGATCGCGCTGCCCGCGCGGCGCTACCTGGGCACCGCCGGCGCGTTCCGCTGGGAGGGCCTGGCGCCCGGCACGTACCTGCTGCACGTCGGCAGCCCGGGCTACGGCACCGGCGCGGTCAGGGTCAACGCGATCGCCGGGGGCTTCGGTGACGGCTCGATCGCGCTGGCGCCGGCGGCGTCGCTGTCGGGCACGGTCTCCGATGGCCGCGCGGTGCCGATCGCCAACGTCATGGTGCGCGCCACCGTCGACGGTGCGGTCGTCGCGCAGGCGCGCACCTCCTCGGACGGCATCTACCTGCTCGAGGGCCTGCCGGCGGGCCCGGTGGTCGTGTCGGTCGCGACCAGCAAGGGCGAGTGCACCGCCGACGACACGCCGCTCACGGTCGCGGCCGGCGCGCGCACCACGCGGCGCATCGAGATGACCTGCGCGTGGCAGGGCCATTAGGCGCGCGATCGCTACGCCAGATCGATCCACACGTCGTCGCCGACGAGCGTCACGCGATAGCGCGGCAGGCGCAGCCGCGCGTCGTGCGTGCACTGCCCGGTCGCGAGCGCGAACTGGTAGCTGTGGCCCGGGCACGTGATCACCGGCGCGCCATCCACGATCTCGATCTCGCCATCGGCGAGCGCGACGTCCTCGTGGGGACACACGCCGGCGCTGGCGTAGATCGTCCCCGCGACGTTCACGACCAGCACCGGCCACGGCAGGCCGACGACCGCGATCGCGCGCTGGGCGCCGGGCCCGATCTCGTCGGCGCGACACAGGCGGATGCGCAGCGCCACGGTCAGCGCCCTCGCTGCTGCGGATCGTAGCGATCGCGCAGCCCGTCGCCGGCGAGGTTGGCGGCGAGCACGACCCACATGATCGCGAACCCGGGCGCGAGCGCGTAGTGCAGGAAGCCGGCGTGGCCGAGGAACGCGCGGCCCTGGCTGAGCATCGCGCCCCAGGTGTAGTCGATCTGCGGGCCGAGCCCGAGGAACGACAGCGTGGCCTCGACGAGGATCACCGTGCCGAAGCTGAAGCTCATCTGCACCAGCAGCGGGCCGAGCAGGTTGGGCGCGATGTGGCGCCGCATGATCCGGCGATTGGAGGCGCCGACCGCGCGGGCCGCGAGCACGAAGTCGCGCTCGCGCAGCGCGAGCACCTGACCGCGCGCGACGCGGGCGTAGCCGACCCAGCCGTTGGCGATGAGCGCCGCCATCACCAGCCCCAGGCCCGGCCGCTTCACCACCGCCACGATCGCGATGTTGAGCAAGAGCCCGGGGAACGCCAGCAGCACGTCGACGATGCGCATGACCAGCTCGTCGATCCAGCCGCCGAAGTAGCCGGCGACGATGCCGAGCGTGAAGCCGATGAGCGCCGACGCCGAGACCACGCCGAGGCTGAAGATCAGCGCCTCGCGCGCGCCCCACAGCAGCTGCGAGAGCGCATCTGCGCCGTTCGAGTCGGTGCCCAGCCAGTGCTCGCCGCCCATCGGCGCGAACCCGTGGAGCAGATCGATCTGCGACGGGTCGTACGGCGCGATCAGCGGCCCGAGCACGCCCACGATCACGAAGACCGCGAGCATCGCCAGGCCGATCATCCCGCTGGGCGACAGCTTGTTCATGCTCTGCGGATCCGCGGATCGACCAGCCCGTAGGCGAGGTCGACGAGCATGTTCACGACCATGTAGATGACCGCGACCACCAGCACCACGCCCTGCACGATGGGGTAGTTGCGCTCGTTGATGGCGTCGAGGAGCAGCGTGCCGAGCCCCGGGCGCGCGAACACCTGCTCGACGACGAGCGCGCCCGACAGGAGCGAGCCGAACTGCAGCCCCGCGACGGTGATCACCGGCAAGAGCGAGTTGCGCAGCGCGTGGCGGTAGCGGACCGTGCCCTCGGAGAGGCCCTTCGCGCGCGCGGTGCGGATGTAGTCCTCACCGAGCACGTCGACCATCGAGGTCCGGGTCATGCGGGCGAGCATCGCCATCAGGTGCACGCCGATCGCGAACGCCGGCAGCACCAGCGCGGCGAGGCCGGTCTCGGTCGGGCCGGGTGCCCAGCCCAGGTGTACGAAGAACACCAGCAGGAGCACCGGCGCGAGCAGCATCAGCGGCATCGTCAGACCGGCGAGCGACAAGGTCGTCGCCGCGGTGTCGACCCAGGTCCCGCGCCGTACCGCCGCGAGGATCCCGAGCGGGATGCCGAGCACGAACGCCACCAGCATGCCCGCGAACGTCAGCGCGACGGTGTTGGGCATGACGTAGAGCACGCGCCCGAGCACGGTCGGCTTGTTCTTCGGATCCGGGCACTGGTGGCCGAGCGAGCCATCGGCGATGTGGTCGAGGAAATCGGTGAACTGCGTGGCCAGGGGCTTGTCGAGGCCCATGCACTCCTCGATCGCCTTGCGCTGACCGGGCGTGGCGTCGCCGCCCGCGAGGAGGTCGACCGGATCGCCCGGGACCATGTGCAGGAACAGGAACACCAGCAGCGAGGCGCCCAGCACCGCGATCGCGCCCGAGCCCAGGCGCCGCAGGATGAAGGAGCCGATCGACACCGGGGACAACGGTCCGGGGTGAGCGATCCGTTGTCAACCGCGGGGCGCGGTCAGTTGCTCGGGGCGACCGCGCAGAATCGCTGCGGGTTGTCGCCGAGGCGCGTGCCCGGCTCGGGCACCGGCTCGCCGCCGTGGGCCTTCATGAGCGCCAGGTCGCGGCACTCGAAGCCATCGCGGCAGTCGCTGTTGTCGCTGCAGGTGCGCATGCAGTAGCGCAGCTCGGAGGTCCGGGTCACGCAGTGCCCGTCGAGCTCGCACAGCTCGTCGGCGCTGCAGTCGTCGGTCCCGTCCGAGGCGGGGAGATCTTCCTTCTGCGGGTTGCAGGTCCGGTTCTGGAACGAGCCGGTGAAGAACCGCACGCAGGTCGCCTCGCTCGGGCACGAGTCGTAGTCGCAGCCGATGATCGTGCAGTAGCCGCCGCCGCCCGGGTCGCAGGCGCGTCCGCCGCTGGTGGTGCCGGCGTTGCAGTCGTCACTCGTGCTGCACGAGTCGCCGATCTCCGAGCCGCATCCGGCAGCTACACCTGCCAGCCCGATGGCGAGGGCAGCGACGACGACACGGACTGGGCGCATGGCGGGCGGCATCCTAGCGGCGGGTTGGACCCCTGGCAAGGCGCCAGGGTTGCCCGTAGGGTCGGGGGAATGCGTGCCGTCATCCAGCGGGTCCACCGCGCGCGGGTCGAGGTCGCTGGCGAGGTCGTCGGCCAGGTCGGGCGCGGCCTGCTGGTGCTGCTCGGCGCCGGCGCCGGTGACACCGAGGCCGACCTGGCCTACGTCGTCGACAAGCTCGTCAACCTGCGGATCTTCCCCGACGACGACGGCAAGATGAACCGCTCGGTGCTCGACATCGGCGGGGGCGTGCTGTGTGTGTCGCAGTTCACGCTCTACGGCGACACGCGCAAGGGCCGTCGCCCCGCCTTCGCCCTTGCCCTCGAGCCGGTCGCGGCGCGGGCGCTCTACGAGGCCTCGCTGGTCCGCCTCCGCGCCGCGGGGATCGGCACGGTCGAGGCCGGCGTCTTCGGCGCGGACATGCAGGTCGAGCTCGTGAACGACGGCCCGGTCACGATCCTGGTCGACTCGCGCAAGCAGTTCTGAATGGGCTACGCAGCGTCCGCAGGCGCCCACTGCTCATCGCGCAGGCGTGACCATGCCGCTCGGATCTGCGCGGGCTTCATCTGGGACTGCTTCCGGGCGTTCCATTGGTGGACTTTGTCGACCACGTCGGTGAGATCATCTGTCACTGCGCCATGGTGCAAGACCCAGTGCACCGTCCCCAGGAGCTCCATTCCGAGCGGGGTCTCGAACCCATCGATTAGCCGTCGGACCCGTTCCAGGCGTCCTTGGGTCTCCGCCTGCCCAGCGAGCGCAGCCTGCGCCGCGTCAACCGCCCCAGGGAGCAATTCGAGAGGCGTCTCGCGCCGGTTGGCCCCGTCGCCCACGCCGCGCGTGTAGTGACCCTCCATGTCGCGGAGCACCTTCCGCAATCCGTCGGCGTACGGTCCGTAGTGGTGCGCTCCATATTCGAGTCGCAGTGGTTCGCCACTCTCCTGGAGGAAGTACGCAAGCTTCTGCACTTCGACCAGCGTCAGCCGATAGCTGTACACGGTCGCAAGGTACTGATCCATCAAGGCGATGATCGCGGCTCGCTGCGGGTTGAGGCCTCGTTTCGCGCGGCGATCAATGATCTGCTCGGCCGTCGGCGCATGCCCCGGCTCGAAGAGTACGACCCGCACCTCGGGCATCGTCGCAAACGCGTCCACGATCAAGGGGCGTACATGCGCCCATTCGAGCCCGCCGTTGCCGCAACCCAGTGGTGGGACCGCGATCGAGCGGATGCCTAGACGGGCTACCTGAGCCAGCAGATCACGCAACCCATCGCGGACGTAGTCGAGCTTCGAGGGCTGCCGCCAGTGGGCCTTGGTCGGAAAGTTGATGATGAAGCGGGGCGGCGCGACGCGCTCCACGATGTGCATGCGCCCCGTGACGACTTCCCCGGCCCGACACGCGCGCTCGTACGACGCGAAGCTCTCCGGGAAGGCCTTCTTGAACTGCAACGCGAGGCCCTTGCCCATCACACCGACGGTGTTGACGGTATTGGTCAGCGCGTCCACCTCGGCCGCGAGAAGGTTTCCTGTTCCGCGTTCGATCGTCATCGGGATCGTACTAGTAGTACCACTGCGGCCTGACCGCGACGGTCGCGCGAGTCGGCAGCGGCGCCAACAGATCGCAGACGCGTGCGGCGACCGCGTCTGAGAGCACGCCGATCGCGCCGATCGCTTCCCACGCGAAGAAGTCCTTTACCAGGAACTCGGCGTCGCGTTCTTCTCCGACCTCGCTCCAGTACTTGAGCGGCATGACGTCCCATCGGACCTCGTTGAGGAAGCGCAGGTCGTCGAAGTGCTGCGCATACGCCGGGAGTGGATGTCGGTCGGAGAACGCCCACGCGCGGCCGAGCGAGGTCGCCCGTTCGACGCTGCTGACCAAGTGCACGACATCAGCCTGGCCGCCTGGATAGTCCGCGTGGCCGCGATCGATCGCGTACAAGAATCGAGATCGACAGCAGAAGTGGAACGGAACGTACTCGCCGAGTTTTCCATTCTGCGTGGTGTCGACCGTGCGCTTCATGCGCTTGTCTTTGATCCCGCGGTTCCCGATGTTCGCGACCGCCACGCCTCGTTCGATGCACTTCGCGTGGCTCCACAGGCCGCCCGCCGCGATGATGCTGGGCAGGTTGTCCACCTTCGTGACGTGGAAGATCTTCGGATTGGCGGGGACCTCCGAATCGCTCATCTGCGAACTCCAGCGTGGCAGAGACCTGGCCGCTCGTCGATGACCGCGCTGGCGGGCTGAAAACCCGCGCCACTCCCTGTATGGTCGGACCGTGTCCGGGGGGAACCGCGCAGCGCTTGCGTTGGTGGCGCTGATCGCGTCGACCGCGTCCGCGCGCGCGTCCACGCTCGACATCTTCGGGTTCGGCGGCCGATCGCCCGGGCTCGCCGGCACCGGCGTGGCCACCGCCGACGACTACGACGCGACCTTCCTCAACCCGGCGGGCCTGGCGTACGCGACCCACAAGCGCGCGACCCTCGGCGTGCTGTACGGCTCGTTCGATCTCGTGCTCGCCGGGCAGCGCACCGATACCCAGCCCGCGCGCGGCAGCGTGATCGGCGGGCTCGTGCCGATGCCGCTCGGCGGCGTGCTGAAGGATCGCGTCGGCCTGGGCTTCGGCTTCTACGTCCCGCTCGACACGCTCAACAAGGCGGCGGCGCCGTTCCCGGGCGTGCCGAGCTTCGCGTTGCTCGCGACCCGCAGCCAGGTGATCGCGATCCAGGTCGCGGTCGGCGTGCGCGTGAAGGACCACCTGTCGATCGGCGCCGGCGTGATCGCGCTGGCTGCGCTGCGCGGCAACATCGATGTCACCACCGACGCGGCCGGCCGCTTCACGACCTTCTCCGAGGAGCGCCTGGTCACGCAGTTCGCGCCGGTGCTGGGCGTGCGCTACGCGATGCCCGCGAAGCAACTGACCCTCGGCGCCACGTTCCGCGCGCCGTCGCGCTCCGACTTCGACATCGAGGTCACGAGCGATCTCGGCGACGCGATCCCGCTGTCGTTGCCGCCGATCCGCATCGCCGGCAACGCGCAGTACGATCCGCTGACCGTCGCGACCGAGGTCGCGTGGCAGGCGCGCCCCGATCTGCTCGCGTCGCTGCAGCTGCAGTACCAGCGCTGGAGCGCGTTCCCGTTGCCGACGGAGAACCCGGTCAGCGGCACGCCGCCGCAGGCGCCGCCGGGTTTCCACGACACCGTCGTGCCGCGGCTCTCGCTCGAGTACGTGCACCCGGTCGGCCCGAGCCGGTTCACCGGGCGCCTCGGCTACGCGTTCCTGTGGTCGCCGGCGCCCGAGATGCGCGGCCGGCAGTCGCTGCTCGACAACCACCGCCACCTCGCGGCGCTCGGCCTCGGCTGGTCCGATCGGCGGACGCCAGTGCGCATCGACGTCTGGGTGCAGGCGCAGTACCTGCAATTCCGTCGGCACACCAAGGACGCGGGGCTGTTCGAGCCCGACGACACGCTGCCGTTCATGACGATCAGCACGCGCGGCCACGTGCTCGCCAGCGGGCTCACCGTCGGAGTGGATTTATGAGAGCGGCGATCGCGATCGCGATCGTGTGCGCCGCGGCGCCGGCGCGCGCGAACCCCGCCGACCTGTTCGGCATCGGCGCGCGCGGCCCGGCGATGGGCGGCGCGCAGGTCGCCGCCGCCGACGACGCCACCGCGAACTACTACAACCCGGCGCTGATGGCGCGGCTCGACGACATCCGCATCGAGCTCGGCTACCAGGTCGCGCTGCCCGCGCTCGCCGTCGACAACCAGCAGCTCAACGTCGATTCCGCCCGCGGCATGGACATCAACCTCGCGGTGCCCGGCAAGCTCGGCGGCGCGCGGCTCGCGTTCGGCGCGGCGCTCTATCTCCCGGATCAGCAGATCACGCGGCTGCGCAACCAGTCGGCGCAGCAGCCGCGCTTCATCGAGTACGACAACCTCCCGCAGCGGATCATGCTCGCGGCCAACATCGCGATGTCGGTCGGCGATCGGCTGTCGCTCGGCGCCGGCATCTCGTACATGTCGTCGACCAAGGGCGCGATCAGCCTGCGCGGCCTCATCGGCCTGCCGCAGCCCGACGACAGCCAGCTCGCGCTCGCGATGGACGTCGATCTCAAGACGATCCGCTACGCGGTGCTCGGCGCGGCCTACCGGCTGAAGCCGTGGCTCGACGTCGGGGTGAGCTACCGCGGCGGCTTCAAGCTCGTCGTCGATCTGGCGTTCGGCATCCGCGGCGATGTCGGCTCGCCGGGCCAGCCGCCGGTGGTGACCAACGGCCACCTCGATCTCACCACCATCTCGCAGGACCTGTTCCAGCCGGCGCAGTACACCGCCGGGTTCGCGGCGCGGCTCACGCCGCGCTTCACGCTCGCGTTCGATCTCGCGTACCACCGCTGGTCGACGTTCGAGAACCCGTCGGCGCACATCACGATCGATCTCGATGTCGGGCAGTTCAACGACCTCGTCAAGATCCCGCCGTTCTCGGCGCTGCCCGCGCCCAACTTCCACGACATCGTCGTGCCGCGCCTGGGCATGGAGTGGCTCGCGAAGCAGTCGGAGGCGCGCGCCCTGCGCGTCCGCGCCGGCTACGTCTACCAGCCCACGCCCGCGCCCGAGCAGGTCGGCGAGACCAACTTCATCGACGACGATCGCCACGTCTTCTCGCTCGGCGCGGGGCTCGAGCTGCGCCACGGCCTGGGCGAGATCGTGCCGCGGCCGCTGTCGCTCGACGCGTTCGTGGCGCTGACCGCGCTCGAGCCGCGCCAGCACCGCAAGCTGTCGCCGGTCGATCCGATCGGCGACTACCGCTCGGGCGGCCACATCTGGTCGATGGGCGTGCTGTCGAGGTGGCGGTTCTGATGCGCGCGCGCTGGCTCATCGGCATCGTCGCGCTCGCGGGCTGCGGCCTCGATCCGTTCGGCGAGTCCGGCGGCGTCCCGACCAACTTGCCGACCCAGGGCGCGGGCCCGTACGGCCGCCTCGAGTCCGACGACAGCACGCCGACCGACGAGCCGTTCGTGCTCGATGATCGCGACGCCGAGCTCTACGATCCGTGCGCGCTCTACGGCGCCGGCGTGCGCCTCTGGTTCACGCGCGAGGTCACCGGCGCGCCCGCCGACGATCAGCAGATCTTCCAGGTCGAGCTGCCATCGGTGCACGCGCTGCCGGTCGCCGATCCGGTGCTCGCGCTCGCCGCCGATCAGGCCTGGGAAGAGGGCCGCGTGCTCGCGCCCGGCGTGGTCGATCTCGGCGGCGGTCACCTCGTGATGTTCTACGAAGGCGGCGTCGCGAACCCGGCGATCGGCCGCGCCGACTCCACCGACGACGGCGCGACCTGGCAGAAGCGCGGCGCGCCCGTGCTCGTCGGTGCGACCGCGCCCAGCGCGGCGTTCGCGAGCGATCGCATGGAGGTCTACGTCACGCGCCCGGGGGTGCCCGGCATCTGGCGCGCGACCGCGATCGGCCTTGCGCCTGCGGATCTCACGCTCGAGGACGCGCCGATCGTCGTGCCGCGCCCGGACCTCGAGAAGGCCTTCGACGCGGTCGCGGTCCGCGATCCGGCGATCGTCATCGAGCGCCAGCCGTCGGGGCGCCTGCACTGGGGCCTGTTCTTCGTCGGCACCAACGCCGATGACCCCGATCCGGCGGCGTCGCATCCATCGGTGGGCTACGCCGGCTCGTTCGATGGCGACGCATGGGAGCGGTTCGGCGGCGCGGCGGCGCAGCTGTCTGCGCCCGCGACCGGTCCCTCGGTGGTGCTACCGCCCGCCTCGGGCCTCCTGATCTTCGCCGAGACCAAGCGCGGCCGGCGCGCGCTCGCCGCCGCGACCAACCCGTGAGATCCGTGATCTTCGACGGTCGAGGTGGCAGGTCGACCGCCGCACGCGCGGCTACCCGACCAAATCCCGCCCCGCTTGCGCGCGCGCGGCGCAGCCGTGGTACCATTCCTGGAGCGGAGGCCCTCGGCTCGTCCGCCAACTGCCCATGAAGGTTCGGTTTTGGGGCGTTCGGGGATCGATCCCCGTCCCCGGGCGGCTCACCAACCGCTACGGCGGCAATACCTCGTGCGTCGAGGTCAGGCCGCGTGGCGCCGCGCCGATCATCATCGACGCCGGCACCGGTATTCGCCGCCTCGGAAAATCACTCATGGAGACGGCGTTCGGCGATGGCGGCGGCAGCGCGCACATCCTGATCAGCCACACCCACTGGGACCATATCCAGGGGCTGCCGTTCTTCGCGCCGTTCTACACCAAGGGCAACCAGATCCAGGTCTATGCCCGGCAGCGCGAGGACACGCACCTCCAGGCGGTGTTCGCGTCGCAGACCGAGGACCCGTACTTCCCGGTGCCGCTGTCGAGCCTGCGCGCCGAGATCCAGTTCCACGAGCTGGTCGAGGGCGCGCAGTTCCAGATCGGCAACGCGACCGTCACGTGCACGCGCCTCAACCATCCGTGGATCGCGATGGCGTACCGCATCGACGCCGACAACGCGTCGGTCGTGTACTGCTCCGACACCGCGCCGTTCACGGATGTCCTGCTCGAGCACGAGTTCATCAAGTCGCCGCCCAAGGTCGGCGCCGAGCTGCCGCAGGCGATCGCCGACAAGCTCGCCGAGATGCGCGCGGCGCTGGTCGCGATGTGCCGCGGCGCCGACCTGCTGATCTACGACACGCAGTTCACGCCCGACGAGTACAAGCGTCAGCCGCACTGGGGCCACTCCACGCCCGACGACGCGATCGCGGTCGCGCGCGAGGCCGGCATCAAGTGCCTGTGCCTCTACCACCACGCGCCGATGCGCAGCGACGACGCGCAGGACGCGATCCTCGAGGCGACGCGCGCGACGGTGCTCCACGCTGGCGACGCGTTCTCGGTGGTCGCCGCGTTCGAGGGCCTCGAGCTCACGATCGGAGAGGACGAGTGAAGGCGCGGTTCTGGGGCGTGCGCGGCTCGGTCCCGGCGCCGGGGCCCGACACCAACCGCTACGGCGGCAACACCTCGTGCGTGTCGGTCCGCACCGCCAACGGCGAGCTGATCATCATCGACATGGGCACCGGGCTCATGCACCTCGGCCACTCGCTGTTGCCGACGGAGTTCGGCAAGGGCCAGGGCAAGGCGACGATCCTGCTGTCCCACGCCCACTGGGATCACATCCAGGGCCTCGGCTTCTTCGCGCCGGTGTTCATCCCCGGCAACCAGTTCGTGCTGTTCGGCCACGCCAAGTCGTCGTCGATGCTCGAGGGCATCCTCGAGGGCCAGATGAACCCGAACTTCTCGCCGCTGTACACGCTCAAGAACCTGGGCGCGGCGGTCGAGGTGCGCGCGGTCGTGCCGGGCGAGCCGGTGACCGCGGGCTCGGTGCAGATCATCGGCCGGCCCAACCCGCACGGCTCGACCACCGCCCTCGCGTTCCGCATCGAGGAGGCCGGCCGGTCGTTCGTGTACGCGAGCGATGTCGGTTACGGCGATGGCGGGCCGACGCCCGAGGTCCTCGCGCTCTACCAGGGCGCCGACGTCCTGCTCCACGACTGCACGTACACGCCCGAGCACCAGGCCACCCGCCGCAACCGCGGGTTCTCGTCGTACGAGGATGCGGCCCTGGCCGCGATCGCCGCCGGGGTCAAGCACCTGGTCATGTTCCACTACGATCAGGACTACACCGACAGCGACGTCGACAGCCTCGCGGCCGCGTGCCGCGCGTACCTCGACGCGCGCGGTGGCAGCGCGATCCGCCTCACGGCCGCGGCCGAGGGCGAAGAGCTCGAGATCTGATCGGCGGTCGCTGGCCGGTTGCCAGCGCGTGATCGCGGACGCGCGTATGATCGAGCGGTGGCGGATCCGACGCGCGTGTTCCTCTGGTCGCTCCCGAACCCGGTGATCATCGTGCCGGCGGCGACCGGCGTGATCTACTGCAACCAGGTCGATGGCGTGACCTGCGGTCGCCGCGAGCTCGAGGGCTACCTCGTGCCGTTGCCGCGCGTCGACAGCCAGGTGTTCTCGCCCGACTGGTGGGAGCACGACTACCACGTGCGCGGCGCCGGCGACGACGACGCGTGGGCCGAGGTCTGCAAGCGCATCGAGCTGGTGCTCGCCGGCTGCGTGAGCTCCGGCGAGGCGCCGCGCGCGATCGCGGTGGTGCCCCACGCCGACAACGTCGAGGCGTGGATCCACGTCGCGTTCGAGCTACCGCGGCTCGATCCCGACGGCACCGACCGCGGGGTCGTGCGGCTCGAGGGCGTGCTGACCTGGGAGAACTGCGACTGATCTGGCCGCCGCCGTTGCCGCGAGCACGAGGGCGAGACACGGGAGGTTCACGAGGCCGACGTTGAAGGTCGCCCCGACGGCGAGGCTCAGCGCGGTGTCGATCGCGAACCACGCGAGCACGCTCGTCACGATCGCGCGCCGGACCCAGGCCTCGCCCGAGGCGCGGCGCGCCGCCCATCCGAGCATCAGGAACTGCGCGGCGATCGTCCCACCGATCGGCCCGGCGACGAAGCGCTGCCACACGATCGCGTCGGGCGACGCGGGCGCACCCAGCCAGCCGTCGAGGTACGTGACCCAGGGCGGGAGCTGCAGCCCGCCGATCGCGATCGCGAGCCCGAGGCCGAGGTTCAGCGCGCAGACCAGCTCCAGCGCCCACCAGCCGCGTGCGCGTGGGACGCGCGGGTGCGGCGCGCCCTGCCGGCGAAGCCGCAGGAGCAGCGGCCCGGCGATCACGAGCGGCGCGCAGTTGACCAGGATGATGTTCGAGGGCGCGCCCATCGCGGCCGACACGCTCGAGTCGATGAGCCACCAGGTCGCGAGCCCGGCCACCGAGGCCTGCCAGGCCCAGCGCGCACGGGCCGCGAGCGGGACGCGCGCGAGCCACCAGGCCGCGAGCCACTTGCCCGCGATCGAGGCGCCGAGGATCGCGTCGGTGAGCCCGGCGAGCCGCGCGACGTCGTCGGGAAGATCGCGGGCGCCGAACAGCTCGCCCGCCACGGCGCCTCGCCACCACGCGAACAGCGGGGTCGCGCCGGCGACCGCCAGCGCCGCGCCGAGCGCCACGAAGCCAAGACACGCCTGTTGGTAGAGACGGAGCGGCCGATCAAGCGTGCGCGTCACGACGGCGACGGCCCCGTGCAGGCGGGGTCGGCGGGGTGGGCGCCGCAGTACGCCATCATGCAATCGACCGATGGGTACGG
Organism: Deltaproteobacteria bacterium; assembly: GCA_021413675.1. GTDB lineage: Bacteria > Myxococcota_A > Polyangia > Haliangiales > Haliangiaceae > JAIOQA01. Next base: position 53,526 of record JAIOQA010000199.1, read on the forward strand.
ATCGCAGCCCCGGGCGCACTGGTCCGAGGACCACGCGTCGATGCACTCCCACCACGCGATGTCCTCGTCGAGACACCCGGCGCGGTCCTTCACCTCGGCGTTCGCGACGCAGTCGTAGCTGGCGTTGGTCGGGCAACCGGCTTCGATGAACGTCCGGTGCGCCTGCCGGCAGATCTGGATGTCGTGGTCGAGGGGCGACTGCGCCGCGGCATCGCCGCCATCGCCACCACCGCCACCGCCGCCATCGTGGACGACGATGCAGGATGCGAGGACGGACACCGCGGCGGCTGCGAGGAGGCGGACGTTCATGTCCCCAGGATGGCGAGGCCGACAGCGCCTCGCACCTCGCGGCGATCTCGCCCGGAACGCTCGCGGTCACCGGGACTTGCGACGATCGCCGGACCCGCGCCTCGCGTTCGTCGAGCGCCGGCACGGCGCGGTCCTCACCTCGCGTTCGTGACGAACCCGAGGCACAGCGTGACGAGCTCGCGCTCGATCGTGCCGTCGGTGACCAGCTCGCGCCGCGCGTGCAGCGCGTCCTCGACGACCTTCGTGCACGCGACCGTCATCACGTAGGCGACCAGCGCCGGATCGCGCCCGCCGAGGCGATCGCGGTGCATGCCGAGCAGCGCGGTCGCCGCCATGATCACGCGATCGAGCTCGGCGCGGACCGCCGCGTGCTCGGTCACGCGCCCGACGTGCCGGAACAGCTCGCTGTAGGTCGCGGCGTCGGCCGCGAACCAGCCGACCATGAACCGCACGGCGACCGCGATCGCGTCCTCGAGCGGCAGGGTCCCGATCGTGGCGAGCTGCGCGACCATCGCGTCGTTGCCGGCGCGCGCCCGCGCCTCGATCGCCTCGCGCACGGCGACGTCCTTCGAGGCGAAGTACTGGTACACGCTCCCGACGCTGACCCCGGCGCGCGCGGCGATGTGGTCGGTGCTGACGTTCTCGAGGCCGCGCTCCGCGGCCAGCTCGACGGTCGCCTGCACGATCGCATCGACCATCGCGCGCGAGCGCTCCTGGCGGGGTCGACGGCGAAACCCGTCGATGGGCCGGCGGCGCGGCGGCATCTCGTCGATGGTAGTTCGGCCGTGATCGGCTGCGCAACCCGCCGTCAGGCCATGCGGCAGAAGGTCACGGCACGCGGACCGGCTGGGTCCAGGCCTTGTGGCCGCGGCGATCGACGACGACCGCGCGCACGTAGCCGCGCGGCGCGCGCGCCAGGGCGAAGCGGGTCTCGAGCTCGCGCGAGCGCGCCAGGACCGCGCCGCCGGTGCCGATGATCGTCGTCGTGTACGGGCCGGTGTCGGTGTCCGCGACCGCGATCACCAGCGCGCCGTCCGCGACGCGCGTGTCGACGAGCGCCACGCCGGTCGAGGCGTAGAAGTCGCCGGCGCCGAGCGCCGCGCGGATCGCCGCCGGATCCTTCGCCGCGCGCACCATCACCCAGCCGAGATCGCCGACGTAGGCGGGATCGCCGGCGGCGCGGACCGCGGCCGCGTCGTCGTAGTGATGCGCGTCGTCGGTGGCGACGCCGTAGATCGTGACGCCCGCGGTCAGCGCGCGATCCCACAGCGCCTCGGTCGACGGATGCTGCGCATCGCCGGCGCTGCTCTCGACCTCGTTCTGGTTCGCGACCTCCATGAGGATCGCGCCGCGCCGCGCCAGCGCGGTGATCATCGGCGCGTCCATCATCCACGCCATGTTGGGATGGTTGAGCTGCGCGATGCCGCCGAGCTCGCGGGTCACCGCCAGCGACGCGTCGTAGAAGCCGAGGCGCGTCGTGGTGTCGAGCGCCGGCAGCGTGACGCCCTGATCGCGATCCGCGGCGACGAACAGCGCGTTGACGTGCATCAGGCAGCCCATGTCGGTCTCGGGCGGCGGATCGCAGTCGCCGAGGTTGCGGGTCAGCTCGACGCCCGGGATCGTGAGCAGCTCGTCGCTGCGGTAGGTCGTGATCGCGTTGTGGTCGGTGTAGACGAGGAAGTCGAAGCCGTGCTGCGCGTACCAGTGCGCGACCGCGGCGGCCGGCGTGGTGCTGTCGCCGGAGTTGTCGCTGTGGACGTGGAGCTGGCCCTTGAGAAAGCGCGCGCGCGGCGCCGCGGGCGCGGGATGGGCGACCGGCACCTCGTCGCGACCGCGGCACGCGGCGAGGACCAGCACGATCGCGAGCGCGCGCATCACGCGACGGTAGCGCAGATCGGCGCGCGCTTCAGGCCGCCTGCGGCGGGTGGCGGTACAGCACGAACGTGAACGTGCCGACCAGCCAGAAGTCGCCGGTGCCGTCATCGGACTTGCTCGAGATCGACTCGTCGACGACGTGGGCGCACGAGCCGTGCAGCCGCGCGACCTCCTGCTCGATCCGGGCGCGGGCTGCGGCCATGAGGCTGACGTGGCAGCGCCCCCACAGCTCGTCGCGGTTGGCATACGCGTGGTGGACCCGCTCGCTCTGGGCCGTCACCTCGTGCGTGCCCTCGAGCTCCTCGGAGAGCGGAGGAAGCTCGCGCCGCCAGTAGATGATCTGGGCCATGGGTTCAACGTAGGGATGATGACCGCGATCAGGACGCGGTGAAGTGCCGCAGGCCCGCGAGCGTGCGCCGCAGCTCGCCGCGCATGTCGGGGTGCGCGATGGAGATCAGCGCCTGGCCGCGCTGGCGCAGGCCGAGGCCGTGCAGATCGACCGCGCCGTACTCGGTGACGACCCAGTGGACGTGGCCGCGGGTGGTGACCACGCCGGCGCCGGGCTTGAGCTCACCCGTGATGCGCGAGATCGTGCCGCGCGCCGCGGTCGCGGGCAGCGCGATGATCGGCTTGCCGCCCTCGGACAGCGCCGCGCCGCGGATGAAGTCCATCTGGCCGCCGATGCCGCTGTAGATGCGGTGGCCGATCGAGTCGGCGCAGACCTGGCCGGTGAGATCGATCTCGAGCGCCGAGTTGATCGCGACCGCCTTGGGGTTCTCGCGGATCAGCGCGGTGTCGTTGGTGCGATCGCACGGGTGGAACTCGACCGCGTGGTTGTCGTCGATGAAGTCGAACAGCCGGCGGGTGCCGGCGACGAAGCTCGTGACCGTGCGGCCGCGGTGGATGCGCTTGTAGCGGTTGGTGACGTTGCCGCGCTCGATGAGCGGGACCAGGCCATCGGAGAACATCTCGGTGTGCACGCCGAGGTCGTTCTTGTTGCCGAGGCGGCTGAGCACGGCGTCCGGGATCGCGCCGATGCCGAGCTGCAGGGTCGAGCCGTCCTCGACCAGATCGGCGATCAGCGCGCCGATCGCCGCGTCGACCGCCGTCTCCTCGCCGCGCGTGTGCTCGTGCAGCGGTCGATCGGTGGCGCAGTACGCGGTCACGCGCGACAGCGGAAACGCCGACGCGCCCGAGGTGCGCGGCATCTGCGCGTTGATCTCGGCGAGCACGATCGTCGCGCTGTCGGCCGCCGCCAGCGCCGCGTCGACCGAGGTGCCGAGGGTGCACATGCCGTGGCGATCCGGCGGCGACAGCTGGATGAGCGCGACGTCGAGCGGGATGCGGCGCGTGCGGAAGAGGTCAGGGATGTCCGAGAGGAACACCGGCACGAAGTCGGCGCGGCCCTCGGCGACCGCGGCGCGCAGGTTGCCGCCGGTGAACAGCGAGTTGGAGAAGAACGTCCGCGCCTGCGACGCCTCGGCGAACGGCGCGCCGCCCTCGAGGTGCAGGTGGTAGAGCTGGACGTCGGTGAGGTCGGTGCGCGTGCCATCGCACAGCGTGTCGAGCAGCGCCGAGGGCGTGGCGCAGCCGCCGTGCACGAAGACGCGCTGACCCGAGGCGACCGCGGCGACCACCTCGGCGGGCGTGCGCGCGTTGGCCTTCCAGTCGGTCATCGCGCCAGCCGATCGTGAAGCATCATGTGTCGACGTTCGCGCCGCAGCGCGACGGGCGCAAGCGCAGGCGGGGAGATCGCGACCGCGCCGTGGCTGAACCGGACTATCTGCGCAGGGCTTGCGCGAGTGACGGATCGGTCGCGGTCGCGCTGCCTCGAGGTGGTACGGCAGGCATCGCGCGGCCACTGACCGCTCACGCCGCCGCGATCACAGCCCGCATCGCGTCGATGACGCCGCTGGGGTCGTGCGGCTTGATGACGATCGCGGCGTACTCGCCGGAGGCGGTCGCGTCGGCGGCGGTGACCAGCACGACCGGCGCGGCGCAGCCGGTGGCGCGCAGCGCGGCGAGGGCCTCCGTGCCGACCAGGCCCGACGCAGCGTCGGAGATGACCGCGGTGATCGGCACCGACCGATCGGCCGCCGAGGCGAGGGCGGCCTCGCGCGAGCCGACGACGATCGCGCGGAAGCCCTCGCGCTCGAGCGCGCCCGACATCGCGAGGCCGCTGGCCTCGGTCGCATCGACGACGAGGATCGTGCGGCGCGGCGCATCGGAGATCCGCGGCACGACCGGCGCGGCGGCGCGCGCGGGCGCGGCCGGGAACGAGAGCTCGAACCGCGCCCCGCCGCCGGGCCGGTTGGCGGCGCGCGCGAGGCCGCCGTGCTCGGCGGCGAGCGCCTCGACGGTGGCGAGGCCGAGGCCGGTGCCCTCGCTCGCGGGCTTGGTCGTGAAGAACGGCTCGAACACCCGCGGCAGCACGTCGGGCGCGATGCCCGGGCCGTCGTCGTCGACGCGGATCACGACCGCGGGCCCGACGCCGGCCTGCGCCTCGTGCGTGACCGCGAACCGGACCGCGCCGGTGCGGCCCTTCATCGCGTCGCGGGCGTTGAGGCCGAGGTTGAGCAGCGCGTTCTCCAGCGCGGCCGGATCGATCTCGATCGCCGGGAGATCGGCGGGCACCGGATCGATCTCGAGCGCGACCTCGGGCGGCATCACGCGCTCGAGCAGGCTCGCGACCGCGGTCACCATGCGCTCGACGTCGACGGGCTCGTCGCGCGTCGGGCGCTGGCGCGCGAGATCGAGCAGGCGGTGGCCGAGATCCGCGGCCCGCCACATCGCGGCCTCGACCTGATCGAGCTCGGCGGTCGCGGCCTTGCCGACGTCGAGGCGGCGGCGCGCGAGCGCGAGGCCGGCGCTCATCACCTGCATCAGGTTGTTGTAGTCGTGGGCCACGCCGCTCGCCATCGCGCCGATCGCCTGCAGCCGCTGGGCGTGGAGCAGCTGGGCGTGGAGCCGGCGGGCCTGGGCCTCGTCGGCGCGGATCCGCACGCGCAGCGCGTGCTCGAGGTGCTGCCCGGCGGCGAGCCGCAGGCCGACCATCAGCGCCAGGCCGATGCCGGTCGCGGCCGCGATCTCGATGACCGCGCCGACGAACCGCTCGCGCAGCGCGATCGCGCCGATCACCGCCGACAGGATCGCGATCGTCGGGACCAGCGCGTCGGTGGTCGGCGCCTCGGTGAACCGGTCGTCGTGATCGCCCGCGGCGCCGGGCTGCCGCTCCTCGCGCGCGGCCCAGATCATGATCGCGAACGCGGCGATCCACACCGGATCGAGGACCCAGCCCGCGTCGTAGCCGTGGGCGAGCAGCGACGAGGCGTAGAAGGTCGCGGTCAGCGCGAACAGCGCCATCGCGAGGAGCAAGAGGCCGACGACCCAGCGCGGCTTGCCGTGGAGGTGCTGCCACCAGCACACCAGCCCGAAGATCACCGCGGCCCAGTGCAGCACCGGATACGCGATCGCGGTGAGCACGTAGCGCGCGTCATCGCTGGTGGTCGTGAGCTCGCCGTAGAGCGCGAGGGTCGCGAGCAGCACGACCACGCACGAGATCACGCCGAGGTCGCCGATCTGCTTGAGCGTCAGCGCGGTCGATGGCCGCCCCGCGCCGTAGCGGAAGCAGCCGACCACGAAGCACGGCGCGATCGCCTCGAACAGCGCGTCGGCGATCGACGGGAACGGCACCAGCGTGCCGCGCAGCTCGTCGAACGACCACACCAGCATGCCGACGAACCAGGCGGCGGCGCCCAGGCCGAACCAGCGCCACGCAGCGCGCCGGTGGGGCGCGTCGATCGTGCGCGCCGTGGTGAAGCACGCGATCGCCGCGAGCCCGCTCGTCGCGGTCCACCACGCATCCGCCCAGACGTGGCCGGCGACCTCGTGGCCGGCGAGCGCGCGGGCGCCGGCGATGTAGACCGCCACCACCGCCGCCACCGCCACCGCGCCGCGTCCCCGCACCGCGCTCATCCGCGCCAGTGTATGCGACTGGCGCGCGCGCGCGTGGAGCGAATCGTGGTCGAACCGGTCGCGCGCCGGACGGTCAGTCGAACGGTTCGCGTTCGCCCAGGCGACCGGCGCGATCGAGTGCCGCCAGCAGCGCGCGCGCGGTGGCCTCGTCGTCGTCGCTGCCGTCGATCGCCACGCCGTCCAGCGTCGCGCCGTCGATCGCCTCGACCGAGATCGCCACGAGCCCGGCGGCCGCGACGACCGCGGCGGCCTCGCGCGGCACGACCGCGGCGATCACGCCCGCGTCGAACAGCACGCGCTCGACGAGATAGGCGCGTTCGAGCGCACCCGGGCCGCCGATCGCGATCGCCGCGCCGGCCTGGCCGAGGCGCGCGCGGCGCTCGCTGGCCGAGACCTGGGCCTTCACGTCGCGCGCGCCGCCCTCGTCGCCACCGCCGCGGATCATGCCGGCGGCGACGGTGTCGTTGGTCAGCGAGTCGATCAGGATGAACGCGCCGGTCGCGCGGTTGGTGCGGTACGCGTCGAAGAACAGCGGCTGGTGGCTGCGGATCGCGACCTGGCCGATGTCGTTGAGCGACAGCGTCTCGGCCGGCGCCAGCCGCAGCGTCTCGGGATCGACCACGCCGGCGATGCGCTCGATCTCGGCGCGCACCGAGCGGGTGGTGTGCTTGAGCACGTACGAGCGCGCCGGATCGAGCGCGCGCTCCGACATCCACACCAGGTGCGCATCGAAGCGCGTGCCGATCGTCGGCGGCACGTCGGCGACCAGCATGTCGCCGCGGCTGACGTCGATCTCGTCGGTCAGCCGCAGGGTCACGCTCATCGGCGCGAACGCGGTCGCGATCGGGCCCTCGAAGGTGTCGATCGCCGTGACCTTCGTCCGGCGTCCGGACGGCAGCGCCACGATCTCGTCGCCGACGGTGACGACGCCGGACGCGAGCTGGCCGGCGAAGCCGCGGTAGTCGAGGTCGGGCCGGATCACGTACTGCACCGGGAAGCGCAGCGCGGTCAGGTTGAGGTCGGCGTCGATCGGCACGGTCTCGAGGTGCTCGAGCAAGGTCGGCCCGTCGTACCAGGGCGCGTGGGCGCCGCGGGTCGCGACCTGGTCGCCGCGCAGGGCCGAGATCGGCAGGCACGTCACGTCCGGGATGCCCATCTCGCCGGCGATCGCGCTCAGCTCGCCCGCGATCCGCGCGAACACCGCCTCGTCCCACGCGACCAGGTCCATCTTGTTCACGCACGCGACCAGGTGCGGGATGCCCAGGAGGCTCGCGATGTACGCGTGGCGGCGGGTCTGCGCGACCACGCCCTGGCGCGCGTCGATGAGGATCACCGCGACGTTCGCCGTCGACGCGCCGGTCGCCATGTTGCGCGTGTACTGCACGTGGCCGGGCGTGTCGGCGATGATGAACTTGCGGCGCGCGGTCGTGAAGTAGCGGTACGCGACGTCGATCGTGATGCCCTGCTCGCGCTCGGCGCGCAGGCCATCGGTGAACAGCGAGAAGTCGACCTCGGCCTCGGAGCCCGCGCCGCGGGTCGCGCCCTTGGCCGATGCGCGCTTCACCGCCGACAGCTGGTCCTCGTAGATGCGGCCGGTGTCGTGCAGCAAGCGCCCGATGAGCGTCGACTTGCCGTCGTCGACCGAGCCGACCACGACCAGGCGCAACAGCTCCTTGTGCTCGTGCGCGTGCAGGTAGCCCAGCACGTCGCGCTCGATCTGGGTGCGCTCGTCTCCGTCAGGCGTCGACATCAGAAGTAGCCCTCGCGCTTCTTCACTTCCATCGAGCCTTCCTCGTCGTGATCGATGAGGCGGCCCTGGCGCTCGCTGTGCCGCGCCAGCAGCATCTCCTGGATGATCTCGGGCAGGGTCGTCGCCGTCGAGCGGACCGCGCCCGACAGCGGGTAGCAGCCCAGCGTGCGGAAGCGGACGACCTCGGTGCGCGGCACCTCGCCGGGCTGAAGCCGCATGCGCTCGTCGTCGACCATGATCAGCGTGCCGTCGCGCTCGACCACCGGCCGCGGCGCCGCGAGGTAGAGCGGCACGATCGGCAGCTGCTCGAGCCACGTGTACTGCCAGACGTCGAGCTCGGTCCAGTTCGACAGCGGGAACGCGCGGATCGACTCGCCGCGCTTCACCTTGCCGTTGTAGAGGTTCCACAGCTCGGGCCGCTGGTGCTTGGGATCCCACTGGCCGTGGCGATCGCGGAACGAGTAGATGCGCTCCTTGGCGCGCGAGCGCTCCTCGTCGCGGCGCGCGCCGCCGAACGCGGCGTCGAAGCCGTGGACCCGCAGCGCCTCGAGCAGCGCGTGGGTCTTCATGATCTGCGTGTACTTGTTCGAGCCGTGATCGAACGGGTTCACGCCGTCGGCGATCGCGCGCTGGTTCTTGTGCACGATCAGCTCGAGCCGGTTCTCGGCCACGAACCGGTCGCGGAACGCGTACATGTCGCGGAACTTCCAGGTCGTGTCGACGTGGAGCAGCGGGAACGGCAGCGGCCCGGGCGCGAACGCCTTCTGGGCCAGCCGCACCATCACGCCCGAGTCCTTGCCGATCGAGTACAGCATCACCGGCCGCTCGAACTCGGCCGCGACCTCGCGGAGGATGTGGATGCTCTCGGCCTCGAGCTGCCGGAGGTGGGTGAGACGACGCGAATCGATGGCGGCCAGCGGTTCCACTATTGCGGATAGATTTCTACCCGCGCGGAGTGTCCGTCAAGGATAAAGGACGTTCGTCTGTGATGACGGAACCTCGGCGCGTCGCAACTAGCGAGAATCGTGTGCGGCGGTGGCGATCGGGAGGCCCAAACGCAGATGCCCGGCGAGGGTTCACACCTCTCGCCGGGCCAGCGGATCTCGCGAGCTATGCGCTCGGCGTCGGGATCAGTGCGTGTACTGGCAGTTGATCTCCTCGGTCTGGCACTGGCGATAGCTGCGAGCCATCATGCCGCCAGCGACCGAGCCGAGGTTCGTCGCCGAGATGGCGCGGACGGTCTCCGCGGTCAGGGCGAGCTTCTGCTTCATCGTGGGCTTGGGCTTGTTCATTTGCGTGACTTTCTTGAGGGACCAGCTCGAGCTCGCCATCGTGGTGAGCTCGACTGTCTCGGGGTCATGCATCTGAGAAGCCGCCAGCGGGCCTGTGACCGAAGAGAATCCTTCGATTATTCGGCGGAACAGATAAATCGCTGTGACTCGGATCGGCGAGAAAAGATCGGCAATCGCCCAGCGCGCGCCGATCAGCAGCGCAGGTAGAAGTCCTCGCCCATCCCGAACCAGCCGTCGACCTCGATCGGATCGAGGCCCTCGGGCTCGAGGCGGCCGTCGAAGCGGCCGAACGGGCCGCGGTAGCGGCTGTCGACGATGACGGCGTTGACGCGGACGTCGCCGGGCACGGTCGGCTCGAACCGCAGATCGACCCGGCCCGCGCGATCGCGGATGCGCCACTGCTCGCCGGCCTGGCCCGGGCGCACGCGCTCGAACTCGACCACCGGCAGCGCGCCGACCCGATCATCGATCCACGCGCAGTTCTCGTTGTACGTGTCCGGATCCCGGACCTGGTTGCGGGTCAGGTTGAAGCCCCGCGCGTGGCCACCCTCGACCACCGCGCTGGTCACCCAGTCCCAGCGCATCACGTACGGGTAGTAGCCCTTGTGATCGTCGAGGAGCGCCAGCGAGTCGGCGGCGCTCAGCACGTGGCGCGTGCCGCCGATCTCGAGCTCGCCCTCGACCGGGAACATGCCCTTGTGCGAGTACATGCCGCCGTGCGCGAACGGCAGGCTCACGACCTGTGGCGCGCCGCGATCGACGTGCACCGTGAGGCGGCCCGCGACCTGCGGCCGCTCGCCGTGCGCGGCGAGATCGAGCTCGACGTCGAGGTGGCCGCGCGCCATGCGGTTGTGAAACGCCAGGCCGCCGCGCTTGTCGCGATACGCGTTGTCCGAGTCGAGCAGCTGATCCGCGATCCGGAACGCGCCGGGCCGCAGCTTCCACTCGTGGACGAACTTCTCGCCGCGCACGCGATCGTAGATCTTGGCCTGCAGGAGCTGCATGACCTTCGCGTCGAACAGGGCGACGTTGAGGAACAGCTGCGGGCTCGCGACCTGCAACGCCTGCCACTCCTTGAGCCGCCAGCGGCGCAGGAAGCGCGGCAGGCCGCGGTAGTCGGCATCGATCAGGTTGGTGCGGCCGACCGGGCCGGCGAACCGGCCCAGGTGCTGGCGGCCCTCGTCGACGAGGCGAGACGGTGCGGGCGCGAACGGCGAGGTCATCGCGGCGCTCATGGCGTGCAGAACGGCAGGGTGCGCGCGGACGAGAGGCGCGGGGTGGTGCCGCCGGCGTAGTAGCGCTCGATCCGCATGCCGACGCCCGGATCATCGTGCATGAGCGCGAGCTCGCCCTCGGCGAGGCGCGCGACCGCGAGGGCGCCCGACGGATCGCCGCCGGTCTCGTGGTCGCCGATGTGCTTGCCCTTGAACGAGAGGACGTGGATGTCGCCGTACTCGGACACGACGGCGAAGTGGTCGGCGTCGACCTGCACGATCGGGCCGCCGCCGGAGAGCTCGGCGCCGAGGTTCTTGCCGCTCGAGTCCGTGACCTGCGCGACCGTGCACGGCCCGGCACAGTTGCTCCACTGCGTGACCAGCAGGTTGCCGGCGACGGACACGCCGCCGAGGAACGGCTTGTCGATGCTGCCCTTGTAGGACTTCGGCGCCTTGAACGCGATCGGCTTGTCCTTGGCCACGCTCCACGCGCCCATGCCGATCGCGACCGCCTTGAGGTCGCCGCTGACGCCGATCGCGACCGGCCCGTCGACGGCGCCGGCGCGGGCCTCGGCGATCGCCTTGGTCAGCTTGGGGCCGAGCGGCTTGCAGGTGGTGTCCTTGCACGCCGCGAGGCCGGCGCCCTGGGTGCGGAGCTCGGCCTGCGCGCCGATCCACGCCGGCGTCGGCGCGGGCTTCGGCACCATCGTCGCGGCGAGCGAGCTCAGGTCGGGCGACATGCACCCGCCCGCCCAGCACAGCGCCGGACCGTCGCCGCTCACCAGCAGCTCGATGTCGCCGCTGGGCACGCACGGCACCGACAGCATCGGCACCTTCCCCACGTTCACCGGCTTCGCGGCGGGCTGTGCCGCGGCGATGGTTGCGAACGCCCACGATCCGATCACGACGCACAGCGTAGAAGCGACCCTCATGGGATCGCGGTAACACACCCGCCCGGCGCGCGCAGGCGGTGCGCCGAAAAATCGCGCGCCCGCGCCAGGTGGCCGCGGGCGCGAGCGATCACGCAGAGGTCGCGCGTCGAACGCTCAGGCCTTGCCGGTCGCCTTCTTCCAGCTGCCGCGCTCGCTGATCTTGTTCCACCACGCCATGACGTGCGGGTACGGCGTGAACAGCTCCTTCGCCGGGGTCGACATGACGTAGTCGATGTACGGCATGAAGCAGATGTCGGCGAGCGTGAAGGTCTCGCCCGCGATGAACGGGGTCGAGCCCAGCTGCTTCTCCATGATGCCGAGCGCCTTCTGCAGCGACTCGGTCGCCGCGGCGAGCGTCGCGTCGTCCTGCTTGCGCTGGAAGATGTAGTGGTAGACGAACTTCATCGCCGGCCCGGTGAAGTTGGCGATCTCGACGCTGATCCACTGCTCCATCACGGCGCGGGCGCGGAGGTCGCTCGGGATGAGCGCGCCGCCGACCTTCTCGTTGATGTAGCGGCTGATCGCGCGCGACTCGTACATCTTGAAGCCGTCGTCGTCGATGGCCGGGACCTGGCCGAACGGCTGCCGCGACATGTGCGGCTCCTGCTTGTGCTCGCCCTTCGCGAAGTCGACGAGCGTGAACTCGTACGGGGTGTTGGTCTCCGCCAGGGTCATCAGGACCTTGCGGGTACAGGTGCTCATCGGGTGTCCATAAACCTTCATCGGCATCTCCTTGGGCTGGCCGCGGGCCCCGCCGCGGCGGCGGGACCGTAGCAGAGGCCTCCCGCAGTGTCCTCACACGGCGGGCGCCGGTCGCGTTATCCTGACTCCATGTCGATCTTCCGCGCCCTCCTGTTATCGCTCGCCCTCGTCGTGCCCGCGTGTGGAGGCAGCCACGCCGCTGGCCCGACGGTGGCCGTGGTCAAGGCCCCGACCGATCCGATCGCGTTGGCCTCGGTCAACGCGTACCTGAGCCAGCGGTTCAGCGCGCAGCTGGCGGCCAAGACCTTCGCGATCGACTACGGCTCGGCCGAGACCGATCAGGAGGTCTTCGGCGAGCTCGCGGCGATGGGCATCACCCGCATCGATCAGCTCGCGGCGATCATCCCGGCCGACTTCGATACCCGCGCGGCGGGCGCGTTCACGACCGAGGATCCGCAGAACGTGCCCGGCGTGCTGCGCGATCTGATGATGATCCACGACGCCCCGCGCTACTTCAAGGACGCCTGGAAGCAGCACTGGATGGCGAGCAGCGAGAAGGACTTCACCGCGGCGATCGCGTACGGCCTCGACTACGCCAGCCTCGCGCAGTACGGCGTGATCTCGGGCGACGGCGAGGTGGGCGGCGACGACGGCGAGGAGGGCGGCGTCGAGGGCGGCATGGGCGGCGACGACGGCAACCCGTGCGGTGGCGGTGACGAGGGCGGCGACGACGGTGAAGGCAACCCGTGCGGCGAGTAGCGCTCGGGTTCGGGCTCGCGCTCGCGGCCTGCGGCAGCGACGCCGGCGGGAGCTCGCCCGCGTACGCGCGCTGCGTCGCGATGACCAACGAGCTGCGCGCGTCGGTCGGCAAGGCCGCGGTCACGCAGTCGGCGACGCTCGAGGACTTCGCCGACACCGGCGCGGCCACCGACTTCGGCGGGCAGGCCCACGATCACTTCAGGGCGACCAACGGCGGCGGCATCGCGTTCGCCGAGAACGAGTGCCCGCACTGGGACCTGTCGTTCGGCGGCGGCGACGAGGTCAAGCTGGTCGAGGCCTGCATCAACGCGTTCTGGAGCGAAGGTCCGGGCGGCGGACACTACGACAACATGACCGGCAACTACGCCGCGCTGGGATGCGGCATCTACCACGAGGGCACCGACTACACGATCGTGCAGGACTACGGGCCGTAGCCGCCCGGGATCGCGGCTAGCGCTCGATCCACAGCGCGAGCGAGCGCGCAGCGACGTCGTAGCGGAGGCCGTTCATCGCGTACTCGCTGCCGGCGGCGGCGGAGTTGGCCTGCGGCTCCATCCACGCGCCGGTATCGGCGACGCGGTACCAGCGCGCGCCAGCCGAGGGCGCGGGCAGGGTGATCGCGAGCTGCGTCGTCGCGCCGTTGTAGGCGACGTAGATCGAGCGCGCGGGCTCGCCGCTGGCGGCGGTGCCGCTATACCGCCACGCGAGGAAGTTGGCGCCGGGGTCGTTGAAGAACTGCGCCGGCAGGGGCAGGCCGTCGGTGCCGAGCCAGACCAGCGAGCTGGCGTCGTGCCAGGTGCGGCGGCGCAGCGCCGGGTGCGCGTTGCGGAACTGCAGGAGCCGCTGGGTGAAGGTCCGGAACCCGGACGCCTCGGCCGAGACCTCGACGGGCAGCCACGTGGCGATCGAGTCGAGGTTGTAGGGATTGTTGTTGCAGCGCAGGCCGTGGAGGACCTCGTCGCCGCCGACCATCATCGGCACGCCGTCGCTGAGCATCAGCAGCGCGAGCGCGGTGCGCGCGGCCTGGCGCTGGCGCGCGTGATCGCCGCCGTAGTCCCACGCGTAGTTCGAGTCGGTGCCGCCGTTCGACGGGCCGTACGGCCAGGGCTGGTCGTTGTTCTTGCCGTTGCACGCGGTGACGTCGGCGAGCGTGAAGCCGTCGTGCGAGACCAGGTAGTTGATCGAGGCCGCCGGCGGTCGGCCGGTGTCGCGGTAGATGCCGGGCGAGCCGACCAGGCGATCGGCGAGGCCGCCGAGGGTGACCGCCTCGACGCCGACGAGGTTGACGTCCTTGCGGACGAGGTCGCGGTACTGATCGTTCCACTCCGACCAGCCAGCGGGGAAGTGGCCGACCTGGTAGGTGCCGTCGCCGATCGCCCAGGGCTCGGCGACGAGATCCACGCCATCGCCGCCGTCGCCGGGGCGCGCGGGTAGCTCGGTCGCAGCGCGCACGAGGATGTTGCCGGGCTCGTCGGGCGCGTAGCGGAAGCAGCCGCGATCGCAGCCGTTGGCCAGCACCGGCGCGAGATCGAAGCGGAAGCCATCGACGCCGAGGTCGCGGTGCCAGTAGGCGAGCGAGTCGATCGTCAGATCGCGGAACGCGGCGCTGCGCGCGTTGGTGTTGGCGCCGACGCCGGTGTGATCGGCGAAGCCGGTGCCGTTCGTCGACAGCTCGTAGTAGGTCGCGTTGTCGAGGCCGCGCAAGGACAGCAGCGACGCGCCGCCGCCCTCGGCGGTGTGGTTGTAGACGACGTCGATCAGGACCTTCACGCCGTGCGCATGGAACGCGCGGACCATGTCCTGGAACTCGCGGGTCGGGCCGCCGGGCGTGCGATCGCAGGCGTAGCGCCGGTCGGGCGCGAAGAACGCGAGCGTCGAGTAGCCCCAGTAGTTGTCGCCGCCGTTCGAGGTCGGATCGGCGTCGTTGTTGTCGTTCCAGGTCTCCTGCACCGGCAGGAGCTCGACGGCGGTCACGCCGAGGTCGGCGAGCTCGGCGGCGCGCGCGGCGGCGCCGGCGTAGGTGCCGTGGCAGGGCAGGGCGGTGTCGGCGGCGGTGAGGCCGCGCAGGTGCACCTCGTAGACGATGTCGTCGGCGAGCGCGCGGGTCGGGCGCGCGCCGAGATCGGCGACGGTGGGTCGCAGGACGATGCCCTTGGGCGCGACCGCGGCGCTGTCGGTGTCGCGGTTGGGATCGTCGGTGCGATACGCGGTGGTGTCGGTCGCGCCGCCGGGCGTGGTCGGATCGTGGCTGACCTCGCGCGCGTACGGATCGAGGATCAGCTTGTTGGGGTTCATGCGATCACCGTCGGCGGTGACCCGCGCGACGAAGCCGCGATCCGAGCCCGGTGTCCACGCGGGGTCGTAGGTCCAGCTCGCGCCCCAGACGCGGTAGCCGTAGTAGATCGTGGTGATGCCCCTGGCGGCGAGGTCGGCGGCGCGCACGCGCGCGTACCAGTCGCCGCTGGCGTCACGCTCGAGGGTGGCCGTCAGGCGCGCGGCCTCGCCGAGCGGTGCGGCGAACAGCGACAGCTCGACCCGGGTGGCGCGCGGCGCGGCGACGCGGAAGTGGACCGCGTCGCCGGTCGGGTCCCAGGTGGCGCCGCGCGGGGGCGCGAACGGCTCGGGGGCGGCGTCGATCGCGGGCGCGGCGTCGCGCGGTGGATCGATCGATTGCGTCGACGGGCAGCCGGTCAGCGCGAGCAGCGGTACCCAGGCGAGGCGCACGCGAGGAGGGCGAGCAAGCCGCGTGCTCACGCGTAGGTGAGCGGGTTCATGAGACGGCGCGCTGCGGCATCGAGGGGCGGAGCCGCACGGGCGTTGCCAAACGCAACGCGCGCTGCGCTTACGAGGTCAGCGCGACCTGGCCGGCGGCGTCGAGCGGGAAGTGCGGATTCCACGCGACCTCCCAGGCATTGCCGTCGGGGTCCGCGAAGTAGCCGCTGCGCCCGCCCCAGAACGCATCGTGGGCCGCGACCAGGATCGCGGCGCCGGCGCGCTCGACGGTGGCGAGCACGCGATCGACGTCGTCGCGCTCGCGGACGTTGTGGGCGAGGGTGAAGCCGGGGAACGCGCCGGGCGCGGGCGGGGGCGTCTTGGCGAGCCCGGCGTCGTCGGCGAGCGCGTCGCGGCCGAACAGCGCGAGCACGATCGGCCCGAGCCGGAAGAAGGCGATGTGCTCGTTGCCCGCGGTCGACATCGGGAAGCCGAGGGCGTCCTGGTAGAAGCGGCGCGCGCGCTCGAGGTCGCTGACGCCGAGGGTGATCACGTTCACGCGCGGTTCCATGCGCGCGACCATACCGCTTACTGCGGTTGCGCGATTCCGGTCACCGCCAGCGCTGGCGTCGCGGTCGCGCCCGCGCCCCAGGTGTAGACCTCGCCGGTCGCGGTCAGCGCCGCGGCGTGGAGCCCGTGGGCCGCGAGCCCGGTGACGCCGCTGAGCCCCGGCAGCTGGGTGGGCGTGCTCACGAACTGATCGGGAAGGCCCACGCCGAGCGCGTTCTGCTGATCGCTGCCGAAGGACCAGACCGTGCCGCCCAGCAGCGCGACGAAGGTGGTCTCGTACCCGGCCGCCACGTGGCGCGGGCTGACCAGCGCGGGGATCGCGAGCGGCGTGGTCTGCGCGCCCGTCGCGTTCATGCCGAGCGCCTGCACGTTGCCCCACGCGTAGAGTGCGCCGTCGATGATCGCGACCGAATGATCGTAGCCCGCGGCGATGTCGAGCGCGGTGTTGCCGGCGAGCGTGACCGGCGTGCTCTGGCCGGTCACGGTGCCGTTGCCGAGCTGGCCGGCGCCGTTGCCGCCCATCGTGAGCACGTGCCGGGTCACCGGGTCGACCTGCTTGACCACCATCGTGTGCGCGTGGCCCGCGGCGACCTGGATCGAGGTCGCGATGCCCGCCGCCTGGGGCAAGGTCACCGTCGCGCCGCCGGGGCCGCACTGGCCGCTGTCGTTGGTGCCGAACGCGTAGACCGCGCCGGCGTCGGTCACCGCGAGCGAGAACGACGCGCCGGCGGCGATCGCGATCACGTGCAACCCGGCGAGCGACGTGATCTGCGTGGGCGTACCGGTGGTCGCGATCCCGCCGAGCTCGCCGGTCTGGTTCAGGCCCCAGGCCCACACGGTGCCATCGCCCTCGAGCGCGAGCGCGTGGAAGTCGCCGGCGGCCACCGCGATCACGTTGGTCAGGCCGAGGACGGCGACCGGCGTGGCCGAGTCGGCGTTGGGCGTGCCGTTGCCGAGCTGCCCGAACGTGTCGTTGCCCCACGCGATCACGGTCCCGTCGGTCTTCACCGCCAGGTAGAAGCCGGAGTCGCCGACGGCGATCGTGTGGTGCACGCCGACCAGCGGCCCGGTGCCGGGCGGCGTGATCGTGATGGCGACGGTGCCGAGCCTGGTGCTGTCGGCGGCGGCGATCGCCCGCACGTGCGCGACGGTCATCGCGGTGACGGTCGGCGCGGTGTACGTGACGGTGGTGCCGACCCCGGTGATCGTGCCGCCGCCGTCGACGATCTGCCACGCGACCGCCGTCGAGAAGCTGCCCGTGCCGGTCACCGTCGCGGTCAGGTCGGCGCTGGCGCCGGAGGCGATCGTCATCGGCGCGGCGGTGACGGTCACGCCGGTCACGGTGCCGGTGACCGGGCACGCCGCGCTCGCGCCGGTGAAGCTGCCGGTCTTGCTGGCGGCGCTCCAGGTGCCCATCGCCATCGTGCCGGTCACCGTGCCGGTCGCGCTGCCCGACGGCGACATCGTCAGCGCCAGCGCGCCGCTGCTGTCGATCGTCCCGGCGAGCACGCCGCCGAGCGCGCCGCCCGTGCCGGACGCGGCATACGCGCCGCCGGCGAGCCCGAGGGTCGGCGAGGTCAGGAGCGTCCACTTGCCGACGAGCTGCTGGTCGCTGCTCAGGAACGTGCCGCAGTAGGCCTGCACCAGCGACGCTGGTCCCGGAACCAGATCGATCGGCGCGCCGCTGCCCAGGTGGCCGGTCAGCCGCGTGCCATCGAAGGTCGCGTCGATCACGAGGCCAGTGCCGGTGAGGGTCGCGGTGAGCGTGTGCGCGTCGGCGTCGTAGGTGCCGTCGATCGTCACCTGGCCGAACGAGCCGGCGGCGAAGGTCGCCCGCCCGGTCACCGGGAGCAGCGCCTCGCGGCGGCGGGCGGCCGTGCCGATGGTCAGCTCGAGGATCGCCTCGGTGCCATCCGCGGCGACCAGCGCGCCGGTGTAGGGGCCGATCGCGGGATCCGCGGGCGCCGCATCGGCGCCGGCATCCTGGCCGCCGCGGCTACTGTCGCCGCCGCATCCGGCGACGGCGATCGCCAGGGCCACTCCGATCAGGACACGTGAGGTCTGCATGCCCCCTGGACACCGACCTCGCGCACCGTTGCACGGAAATCGTCGCGGGGTTCAGAGAGTAGGAAAGAATACCCTTTCCTACTCTCTGTTGATCGGCTTGCTCGACGAGGAACGTCTCGCTGCGCCTATCCGGATCGGGTTTGATTCTCAAACCCTCAGGCGCGGGCGCGCGCGTAGAGCGCGAGGTAGTCGTCGACCATGCGCTCGGCGGAGAACCGCGCGAGCGCGGCCTCGCGCGCGGCGGCGCCCATGCGATGCGCGCGCATCGGATCGGCGCGCAGCGTCTCGAGGTGCGCGGCGAACGGCGCGTCCTCGACCGGCGACAGGAATCCGGTCACGCCGTGGTCGATCACGCCCGGCAGCCCGCCGACCGCGGTGGTCACGACCGGCAGGCCCGCGCTCATCGCCTCGGGCACGACCAGCGGCAGGCCCTCGGTCAGCGAGGTCAGCGCGAAGACGTCGAACGAGGGCACGATCCGATCCACGTCCATCCGGCGGCCGAGCACGTGCGCGAACCGCGGCTCGGGCAGCGCCGCGACCGCGGCCTCGACCTGCGCGCGGGTCGGGCCATCGCCGACGATCACGACGCGGACCTTGTCGCCGAGCACCGGCGCCATCACCCGCACCAGCATCGCCTGGTTCTTGTAGTCGTCGAGGCGGCCGACCGTGCCGACGACCCACGCGTCGTCGGGGATGCCGAGCTCGGCGCGGACCGCGGCGCGCAGCGCGGGGTTGGGCGCGAACCGCTCGAGCCGGATGCCGTTGGGGATCACGACCAGCTTGCGATCCGCCACGTCGCGCTGTTCGCGCGCCTGCTCGCCGGTGACCTCGGACACCGCGACGAACCACGACACCAGGCGCGCGGCGCCGCGGCGCAGCGCGGTCTGGCCGCGCGAGGTGGTCGGGTTCATGCCGTGCTTCGAGTGGATCACGCGCGCGCCGACCAGCCGGCCAGCGGGCGCGGCGTAGATCAGCGGCAGCGGGTTGTGCGTATGCACGATCTGCGCGCCGAGCCGGCGCAGCGCGAGCGCGAGCCGCGGCACGAGCGTGGGGTCGAGGCCGCCGCGCTTGGCCACGGTCACGCTCGGGATGCCGGCGGCCGCGAACTCGGCGGCGAGCGGGCCGTCGGGCGGCGGCGCGAGCGACACCACCGCGACCGTGTGGCCCCGCTTCGCCTGGCCGATCGCGAGATCGAGCGCGACCCGCTCCTGGCCTCCGACGCCGAACGACGACAGCACGTGAACGATGACCACGGGCCTTTGTAGAGCGGCGCTGCCGCCCGGCGCAAGCGCGCCGGCCGCAACGGAGTATGCTCGGGCGTGGCCGACGCGCCCCGCGACCCCGACGACGAGCTGCTGGCGTCGATCGGGCTTTCTGTCGACGACCCGGCGGTCCGCGCCGAGGCGACGCGCATCGCGCGCCGGCTGCGCGCGAGCGGCGCGCGCGCGATCGGGTTCGTGCCCGCGGACGACGTCGTGGCGGTACCGCCGATCGCGATCCAGCTCGGCCTCGCGCTGTGCGATCTGACCGGCGCGACGATCGCCGTGGTCGACGCCAACGTGCGCTACCCGGGGCTGTCGGGCCTCGCCGACGACGACGGCGAGACCGACGAGTCGGTGTTCGCGACCCGCTGGCTGCGCGGCTCGCTCGCGCTGCTCACGCCGCCGCGGGTCGAGCGCGCGGGCGAGGTCGTGCCGCGGCTCGCACGGCTCCTGCTCGAGAGCGCGGATCTGTTCGCCCACATCCTGGTCGACCTGACCGGCTTCGATCTGATCGGCGATCACGCCTCCGCCGCGGCCTGCATGGACGGCGTGGTCGTGGTCGGGCGCGCGCACGTCACGCGCGAGTATCACCTCCAGGATCTGCGCCGGCTGTTGCCCGAGAATCGCTTCCTCGGCGTGTTGCTGTCGGGGTAGCGAGTTCCCGGGCGTATGCTCGGGCCATGAGCGACGAGGCTGCGCCGGCGGTGGGGGCGCCGATCGCGCCGACGGACGTGCGCCTGCCGCTGCAGATCGGCACGACCGCGACCTGGGCCGCCGCGCGGACCGCGCTCGCGCTGTTCCCGGGCCTGGCGATGGCGGTGGTCACCGTCCAGGCGCTGATCGCGGATCTCGGCGACGCGACCGTCATCCCCGGCGCGCTGTGCGTGCTGCTCCTGGTGTACGCGGGGTTCTACGTGCGGCTCGCGGTGCGCGCGCGCGCCAGCGATCTGGTCTGCACGACCGAGGCGGTCGCGATCGACGGCGGGCCCCACGGCGGCACGCGCATCGCGTGGACCGAGCTGACGCCGCCCTACGCCGTGGTCGAGAGCGCGAAGGAGGAGCGGCTGGTGCTGTGGCGCCTGCCGATCACCGCGGTGCTCATGCTCGGCGGCGAGGGCGATCCGACCGAGAAGATCCCGGTGTGGCGCCTCGCGGTGTGGCGCGGCGGGACGCGCCTGGTGCTCGCCGAGAGCGATCGCGCGATCGAGGCCGAGTCGATGCGCGCCGCGGTGGCGACGATCGAGGCCGTGGTCAGCGGGCGGCGGTTCGTCGCCGAGGCCGCGCAGCTGCCGACGGAGTTCGCGCGCTGCCCGGCGTGCGGCGCGGCGCTCGTGCCCGCCGACGCGGCCGAGGTGACCTGCGCGTACTGCCGCGCGACCGCGCCGCTGCCACCGGCGGTGCGCGCCCAGGCCCAGGCCGGGCAGCAGCTCGCGCGCAGCCGCGGGCGCACCGCGCGCCGGATCGCGCGCCTGCGTCGGCAGCCGCGCGCATCGATGATCAACCTCCGGATCGCGGCGTGGGCGGTGCTGATGATCGGGGCGTGGCCGCTGGGCTGGGGCCTGGTCGGCGCGCGGGTCTGGCGCCTCGGCTTTCACGCGATCGATCTCGCGGCGTTCCTGCTGCCGCTGGCCGCGGTGTTCGCGGGCTTCTTCCTCGCCCGCGCGCGGCTCGTCGATCGCCGCGCGCTACAGCTGCTCACGCTCGCGTTCGGCGCGCTCGCGCCGGCGCACGTCGGC
>JAIOQA010000199.1:74697-94834 GCA_021413675.1 Deltaproteobacteria bacterium
CCGCGCTGCCGGCGCTGCCAGTGCCCGCTCCCCGACGACGATCTCGGCGGCGTCGTGCGCTGCGGCTACTGCCAGGCCGACAACATCGCGGGCATCGATCTGCGGCCGCTGGTCGATCAGGCGCGCGGCAAGCACCGCGACGTCGACGTGGCGCTCGCGGCGCGGCGGCGCGAGCAGCTCCTGTGGGCCGGCCTGTCCCTGGTCGCGCTGATCGCGCTCGCGGGCTGGGTCGCCGCGACCTGGCGCTACCTCCGCTAGAAATCGCCGCGCCGGCGCGGTCCGCTGCTATCTTCCGGCCGTGAGCGACGAACGCGCCGAGCTCGAAGCCCGCATCCGCGCCGCCTGCACCGCGGGCAACTGGAGCGACGCGGCCACCCTCGGGCTCGCGACGTACGGCCCGGAGCTCCTCGGCTACCTGGTCGCGATGACCCGCGACGAGACCGCCGCCAGCGACGCGTTCTCGATCTTCAGCGAGCACCTGTGGAAGGGCCTGCCGAAGTTTCGCTGGGAGTGCTCGTTCAGGACCTGGGCCTACGGCCTCGCGCGCCACGCCCTCGGGCGCTGGCGCCGCGATCCCCATCGCCGCCGCGCCACGCCGCTGTCCGATACCGCTGCCGAGGCGATCGCCGCCGACGTGCGCAGCCAGACCGCGACCTTCCTGCGCACCGAGACCGAGGACAAGGTCGCGGCGATCCGCGCGCAGCTCGATCCCGATGATCAGACGCTCCTGATCCTGCGCCTCAACCGCCAGCTGCAGTGGCGCGACATCGCACGCATCCTCGCCGACGACGAGGAGCTCGAGGACGCCGAGGCATCGCGCCGCGCGGCGAGCCTGCGCAAGCGCTTCGAGCGGCTCAAGGAAGTCCTGCGCGAGCGCGTGAACGCCGCGGGCTGATCAATCCAGGCTGAGCTCGACGCGCGCGCCGGGCGTCGGCGCGACCGGCAGCACCGAGCGCAGTAGCGCGGTCGCGATGGTCGGGCGCAGCTCCTCCCACGAGGCGGTCGAGGCGCTGAACAGCATCATGCTCGTGACCGGCAGGGGCGCCGCGGGGATGCCCGCGGGCGACGGCGGCGTGAAGGCGGTCGCGTCGCCGGGAAGGATCGCGCGCCACACGATCGGCTGGCCTTCGGTGCCGCCCTCCATGTCGAGGACGATCGCGTCCGCGGTGCTGGGCCCGTCGAGCTCCCAGGTGATCGCCCCCGAGGTCGGCGTGACCGCGGTGATCGCCGGGAGGGTCGGCGACGCATCGAAGGCGGTCGCGTCGAGCGGCGCGACCTGCCAGATCACGTGCGTGCCGAGGTTCGCCTGTAGCAGCGCTGCGTCCCCGACGCCCGCGGGTGTCGCGAAGGTCGCGGTCGTGCCGACGACGCCGGTCGGCGCATCGCCGTATGCCGAGCCACCGGCGAGGATCACGTCGCGGCGCAGGTCGGCCGGCGTCGATGGCGCGGTGACCGCGATCGCGATCGACGCCGCGGGCGCCCACGTGCCGGTCATCGACAGCATGGCGCCATCGGCCGGCGCCACGTCCGCCTGGGTCAAGAACTGCGCGCCGGTGGGCGTGTCCGCGACCATGACGATCGTGCGCGGTGACGCGCAGCCCGTGCCCAGCGCGACGTCGACCGTGGTCGAGGACGCGTCGCCAGCCAGGCACGGCCCCGCGGCGTGATACCCGGTCGCGCCCGCGAGCGCGGGCACGGTGATCGTCATCGCGCCGGCGAACCGCGCCTCCGGCCCGATCTCGATCGCGTCGCCATCGTGCAGCCCGACGATCGTGGTCTGCGTGATCGTGCGCACCGATGGATCGGCGTCCCGCTGCGCCACGGTCACGCTGCCGCCGATCGCGACCGTGCCGGTGGCGTGGCCGGTCGCGTCGGTGGTGAGCGTCGTCGTGACGACGCCGTCCGGACCCGCGAAGGCGACCATCGCGCCGGCGTCGTCAGCGCCGCTGCCGTCGACGCGCCGGACGTGCACCGCGACGCTCGCGACGCCAGCGGCATCCCCTGCGCTCGCGCTGTCGCGGGTCGGCCCGTCGGTCAGGTTGCCGTCGGGGAACGAGGTGCCACCGCCGCAGGCAGCGAGCCCGATGATCATGTGGAGGAGCCCAGATCGCGTTGTCATGCGCCGGATGGCACCCGCGCGAACGCGGGTGTGACGCCTCGATCGTTGTTCGTCACATCGAGCGCGACCTGGTGCATCCCGGGCACATGGACCCCACCCTCGACCGAGCGCGCGCTGATGAGCGTCACCCAACCACGAAGGGCGAGGTCGGGCTTGGCGTGCCTGGCCGTCTCCCTGCGACCGCGCGCCTGTTTCCGGGTGCGTTGATGCGCCGGGCCCGCGATGGGAACGGCGTCGCGCCGGACGCCGACGTCGCGGTGGCGCGCGCTGCGACCTCGACGGGCGCGCCGCTGCCGGACGGTGTGCGCGCGCAATTCGAGGACTCCCTCGGCGCCGACCTCTCGGCCGTCCGGATCCACACCGGGCCGGACTCGGCCGCGGCGGCCGCGGCGGTGGGGGCGCGGGCCTATACCGTCGGCAGCGACATCCACTTCGCCGACGGCAACTACGCCCCGGTCGATCCGTTCGGGATCCACCTGCTCGCGCATGAGGTCGCGCACACCCAGCAACAAGCCGGCGGCGCGCCGCATCGCCAGAACAAGCTCGAGGTCTCGGCGCCAGGCGATGCGTGCGAGGTCGAGGCCGATCGCGCGGCGGACGCGATGGTGCACGGCGCGCCCGCGACGCTACCGAGCGGTCGCGCGAACGCACGGACGGTCGCGCGCAAGGAGAGCAAGCTCTCCGATGGTGACCAGGCCAGGCTCAAGGGCATCGACGCGCGCATGACGGCGGCGGGCGCGGCCGCATCGACCTCCGCCGTCTCGATCAACGGCATCTCCGATGGCGCGCTCGCGACGATGCAGGAGGCGTCAGCGCAGCTCAGCGGCGCTGCCGCCAGTTACAAGGCGGCCTACGCCATGGTGAAGACGCAGCTGGCCGCGGCGGACGGGCAGTTCGCGTTGCAGGAGGCCGTGAAGGAGGCCGTCGTCGATTCGATCATGGGGATCGCGTTCGGCTCGCTCCTCGGGCCGATGCAGGCGGAGATCAAGGTCGCGACCGAGGCGGTGGACAGCGCCGCGAAGGCGAGCAAGAGCAAGATCGCGGGGCTCGGCCTGGCGGCGTTGACCCACGGCATGGAGGCGGGGGGCGACAAGGTCGGTGACGTGCCGGGCGCGATCGCGGGCGCCGACAAAGGCAAGGCCGTCGCTCCGAGCGGCTCGATCGGTGGCGCTGGCGAGGACTCCGGCGCACGCTTCGAGGCGGCGCTCCAGAGCCTCGCCGCGATCGTCGGTGCGTTGCCGCGGCTCGGCGGCGCCGCGAGCGCGGCGACCATGACCGCCTCGGCAGCGGCCGAGCTCGGCACCCAGGCGCGCCACCTCCTCGATGGTGAGCCGGGCCAGTTCACGACCGATCAGGTCGCGCAGAAGGCCACGACGGTCGAGAGCTGTGCGGGGGCCGCCCAGTCCTCGGTCGCGGGCGCCCGCGGCGCGGCGCAGAAGGTGAACAGCCTGTCGAGCCAGATCACGAGCAAGCCCGCGAAGAGCGCCGAGGCCCTCGAGGACGAGCTCTGGCGCAACTGGATGGCGAGCCTGACCACGCCGCAACTGCACGAGCTCCTGACGCTCGGCAGCCTCAAACGCTACCTGGTCGGCCGGGGCTTGCTCGGCGAGGATCAGGAGCCAGACAACGCCGTGATCGAGGCGCAGAAGAGCTTCATCAAGGCGCATGGCGTCACGCCGCCCAGCGATGACCCCGATATCCTCAACAGCCTCTACAAGCGCGAGGTGAAGTGCGACGAGATCAAGCGCCGCGTCAGCGGGAAACGCGGTCCGCTGATCAGCGCGAACACGGTGCAGATCGACGGCGTGAACTGGCGCTACGACAAGAACGACATCGCGGAGGTCGGCGACATCCTCGAATGCGTGTGGGTCATGCCGATCACCCAGAACACGTCGGCGCTGATCGCGGAGTGGCGGGACGATCAGTTCTCGCTGATGTGCAACAACGTCGTCCGCCGGCCGTCGCCGCTGGACTGCCCGCCCCCCGAGACCGGGCCCGACACGCGCCACTCCTCGACCAACCCGGCGCTCGATGAGTCGCCGCAGCCGCAGTCGGAGAACAACCTCCCACCGTCTGATCCGCTGGCCGAGTTGCCCCAGTCGAAGTGGGATCCCGACGCGCCGCCCGCCGAATGAGCGACGCCTCGCAGGGCGCGAATCCAGGGGGCGCGTCGTGGTAGCGGCCGCGCAAGTACCCCCGATCCATCGGCTTGTGCGCCCGCCGGATGCGATCTTGTCCTACATGTAGCGAAAAGTGGCCCGGCGATTCGGGGCGATCTACCGTTCGTTCGATGGCCCGCCCCGCACGCGCTCCGCGCCGCACCGCCCTGGAAGGGATGCTGCCCCCGCGCCGCGCGGCCGCCAGCCGATCGAAGCTCGCGCCGACCCCGCCGATCCGCAAGCCGATGGCGCGGTCGACCCGGGTGTCGCTGTTCGAGCGCGAGGTCACCACGCGCTTGTCGCCGGTCGGCGTCGACGTGCTGTTCGCCGCGCCGCAGCTGCTGGTCGAGGGCGACGTCTCGGCGACCGGCTACGTCGGCTCGACGATGCTCACGTTCGATCTCGCGACCACCGCAAACCTGATCTCGGATCCGCCGGATGCGGCGACCGCGAAGCGCGCGGCGTCGCTCATGACCGAGGATCCGCGCACGCGAACGCGGGCCCGCCGCATCGCGATCCGCGAGGCCGCGCGCGCCGCCGGCGCCGCGCCCCTCGAACCGCCGCAACTCGACCTTCGCGCCCGCGCCGCGGGTGCCCGCATCCACCTCGACATCGACGTCGAAGCCCGGAGGAAGCCGTGACCGAGCTCTACAGCATCAAGGACGTCGCCCGTATCTTCGCGCTCCAGGACTCGCGCCTCCGCTACTGGATGCAGACCGGCTTCGTCGGGCCGACCGTGCGCAAGGGCGGCCGCTTCTACTACACGTTCAGCGATCTGGTCAGCGTGAAGGTCGCCAAGGACCTGCTCGCCGCCGGGCTGTCGCTGCAGAAGGTCCGCAAGAACCTCGCCTCGCTCAAGCTCGCGCTCCCCGAGGACGCGACCCCGGCGGCGCGCCTGCGCATCTGCTCCGATGGCGAGACCATCGTCGCGGTCAAGGACGACATCGCGTTCGAGCCGGCGACCGGTCAGGTCGTGATGGCGTTCAACCTGCCGGCGCTCGCCGGGCACGTCGCCGAGATCATGGCGCTGCCCCGCGCGCGCGTGACCGAGACCGAGGGCGAGGGCGTGCCCGAGTCGATCGATCCCGATCGCACCGAGGCCAACGACGGCTCGATCGCCTACCGCCGCTTCATCGATGGCTGCGCCGCCGAGGACTCGGGCGATCTCGATCGCGCGCGCCACCGCTACCTCGAGGCGCTCGAGCTGCAGCCGTCGCTCGCGGCGGCCCGCACCAACCTCGGCAACCTGCTCTATCGCACCGGTGATCTCGAGGCCGCGCGCGTGGCCTACGAGCTCGCGCTCGATCACGAGCCGGGGCAGCCCGAGGCCCGCTACAACCTCGGCAACCTGCTCGAGGATCTCGGCGAGACCGAGCTGGCGATCGCCGAGCTCCGCCGGGTCTGCGCGACCGCGCCCGAGTTCGCGGATGCGCACTACAACCTCGGCCTCCTGCTCGCGAAGGTCGGCGGCACCGGCCAGGCTCGCCGCCACCTCGAGCGCTACCTCGAGCTCGACACGCAGAGCGAGTGGTCGGGACGCGCGCGCGAGTACCTCGGCGCGCTGGCCGCGTAAGGATCTTCTCCCCGCGCCAGCGACGCGATCCGTACCGGCGCGCCCGGCTTTCGCGCTAGCGTGAGAGCGCATGGGCGGCGAGTCGACGCAGCGAGGCACGGGCGAGGCTGACGCCGACGCGTCGACCGATGTGCCCTCGGGCCCGCTCGACACGATCGAGCGGCTGCTGGTCGAGGTCGAGCCCGCACCCTCGGTGCTCACGCCGGGCACGCTCATCGGGGAGGCGTTCCAGGTCAAGGCCCTGCTCGGCGTCGGCGGGATGGGCATGGTCTATCTCGCGACCGATCTGCGGCTGCGCCGCGACGTGGCGCTCAAGTTCCAGACGGTCGACGGCGGCGTCGCGCGTGCCGCGCGCGAGGCCAAGGTGCTCGCGCGCCTCAGCCACCCCAACGTGATCACCGTGTACGAGGTCGGCGTCCACGCCGATCGCCTGTACATCGCGATGGAGTACGTCGATGGCCAGTCGCTCGGGACCTGGCTCAAGACCCCGCGGCGCTGGGGCGAGATCCTCGACGCCTTCCTGCGCGCGGGCCACGGGCTGGTCGCGGCCCACGCCGCTGGCCTCATCCATCGCGACTTCAAGCCCGACAACGTGCTGTTCGGCCGCGATGGGCGCGTGCGGGTCGCCGACTTCGGGCTCGCGCGCGACATCGAGGGCGGCGACGCCGAGGCCGGCGATCGCGGTGGCGCGGGCGGCCACACGCTGATCGGCGCTGGCACGCCGCGCTACATGTCCCCCGAGCAGGCGCGCGGCGACGACCTCGACGCGCGCACGGATCAGTACTCGTTCTGCGTCGCGGCGCGCGAGGCGCTCGCCGATCGCGGGCCGCGCTGGCTGCGGGCCATGCTCGATCGCGGCACCGCGGCCGAGCCCACGCGGCGCTGGCCATCGATGGCGGCGCTGCTCGGACAGATCGAGCGGCGGCGGCGGCGCACGCGGATCGCGACCGGCGCCAGCGCGACGCTCGCGGTCGCCGCGATCGCGGTCACGGGCGGCTGGTACGCCGGACGCGCTGACGTGGAAGATCCGTGCGGCGGCGCGGAGGCGGCGCTGGCCCCGACGTGGGGGCCGGAGTCGCGGGGGGCGCTGACCCCGTTGCTCGGCGCCGGCGCGCCAGCGCTGGCATCGCTCGACGAGTACGCGCGCACGTGGAAGGTCGCGCACCGCGAGGCCTGCCTGGCGACGCGCGTGCGGGGCGAGCAATCGGAGGCGACCCTCGACCTGCGCATGTCCTGCCTCGACATGGCGCGCGCGCGGCTCGGCGCGGTCGTCGAGCTGCTGCGAACCGAGCCGACCAGCCGATCCGGTGCGCCGCGCATGGTCGACGCGCTGCCGTCGATCTTCGATTGCGGCCATCCCGACGGCGCACAAGCGCTCGCGCCGTTCTCGATGGACCAGCGCCAGCGCGACCGCCTGAACGCGCTGGTGCCACAGCTCGCGCAGGCGCGGACGCTGTTCGAGGCCGGCTATGACGCGCGTGCGCTGCCGATCGCCGCGGCCGCGGTCGTCGCCGCGCGTGCCGATGACTACCCGCCGCTGCTCGCCGAGGCGCTGTTGCTGGCGGGCCAGCTGCACATCAGCCAGGGGCGCCCTCGCGACGGCCTCGCCGAGGTGACGGAGGCGGTCCACGTCGCCATGGCCGCACGCCACGATCGCCTCGTCGTCGATGGGGGGTTGATGCTCTCGACGTACCTGGCCGACGCGATGCGCACCGCGGAGGCGGACGAGTGGCTCGTGATCGTCGAGGCGTTCGCGCAGCGGCTGGGTCTGGAGAACAACTATCGAGGGGCGATGCTCCGCGGTCGCGCCCAGGTCCGTCGCCGGCAGGGCCGCCTCGCGGAGGCGGTCGAGCTCGGGCGGCAGGCGCTCGCGTTCGATGAGGCCCGCGGCGATCCGATCACGACCGTGCTCGATCGGGCGCGCTCGGCGCGACGCTCGTCGACCTGGCCCGCTTCGACGACGCCGACGCGGTGCTGTCGCCGATCGAGGCCACCGACGCCGCGGTGGTCGGCGAGGTTCGCCGCACCGCCGGGCTGCGCGCCCTCGCGGAGGTCCGGGCCATGCGCGGTGACCTGGCCAGCGCGGAGCGCCTCGTGCAGCAGGCCCAGGCCGAGCTCGATCCGGCCTGGCGCGTGCAACCCTCACCAGCCCTCGCCAGCCTCATCGACCTGCAGGCGTTGATCACCATGCGGCGCGGGGATGCGCCCGCGAGCATCGCGCTCTACGAGCGCTCGATCGCGATGGCGCGCGCGGTGCCCGCGCTCGATCCCGATGACCTCGGCCAGTCGCTCGGCAACCTCGCGATCGCGCTCGTCAGCGCGGGCCGGATCGATGACGCGCTCGCGCGCGCGATCGAGTCGCGCGATGCGTTCGCCGCGGTCCGCGGCGCTGACGATCCGCGCATGGTGCAGCCGCAGCAGATCGTCGGCACGCTCCAGCGCTACGCCGGGCGCCCCGAGGAGGCGCTCCGCACCCTGCGCGCGACCGCGGCGCTCGCGGCGCGCGTGCTACCCGCCGAGGCCGAGGCGCGCGTGAACACCGAGGTCGAGCTCGCGCTCACGCTGCTCGAGCTCCGGCATGCCGCCGAGGCGGTACCGCTCCTGCGCGGCGCGGTGCCAATCCTCGAGCGCGGCGCGCGCGCCGGAAACCTCGCCGAGGCGCGCTTCGCGCTGGCGCGCGCGATGATCGAGAGCGGCGACGACCGCGCGCGTGCGCGATCGCTCGCGCGCGCGGCGATCGCGGAGTGGTCACGCCTCGGCGCCGATGCGCCCCGCGCGGAGGCCGAGGCCTGGCTCGCCGCTCATCCGTGAGCGACCGCTACAGCAGCGACGCGACGACCCCCGACAGCAGCAGCATGCACACGCACAGCGGTTCCCAGAAGCGGTCGTAGCGATCCACGCCGGGCCCTACAGCACGGCGCGTTCCAGGTCTGCGCGCGCGTGGTTGCGGCCACTTCGCGTGCGCGTTGGGTCCGCGTGGGCCCGGTCGCCACACGCGGGCTGGGTCCGCTGGAACACGCCGCCGGTGGATGTGACGCCCGGAACGACACTCGTCATCCGGTTGCGTCGGTTCGCAATGGATTGCGGATGGACCGGTCAATCCTTGCCATTCCGGCCAGCAGTTTCAAATGCTTGTGTCCTCGGGGAGCGGCGGCACAACCCGTGCTTTAGCCCAGGTCATCGTTCGCAGGGAGCGACACACCATGCTGGGCAAGAAGCTGAAGGGCCTGTTCTGGAACGAGGGTGACGATGGCGTCGCCCCCGTGCCCGAGCCGGCACCGGCGCCGCGCACCGCGAGCGCATCACCGGTCCGCGCACCGCGCGTCGATCCACCGATCGATCCCGCGCGTGCGGCCGAGCCGGCCCGCGACTTCACGGCGCTCTACACGCGCGTGGGCGCGGTGGTCGACCCCCGGGTCGATCAGGTGCTGGCCGCGTACGAGGCGATGCGCGGCGCGATCGCGGGGCCCGAGCTCGCGATCGCGATCGGGGCCACCGCCCGCGCGATCGGCGTCGAGCCGACCGCGGTCGCCAACGCCCTCGGCCATCGCCTCACCGCGCTCGACACCGTCCTCGCCGACGAGGACAAGAAGACCGCCACGCGCGAGACCGCGCGCAACACCGAGCTCGAGACCGCCACCGCCTCGGCCACCGCCGAGATCGCGGCGCTCGAGCAGAAGGTCCAGACCCTCAAGCAACAGCTCGCCACCGCCACGTCGCAGATCAAGGAGAAGAACGCCAAGGAGCGAGCCGCCGTCGTCGCGCTGACCCAGCAGGTCAACGCCGAGGCCGCGCGGCTCCGCGCCATCCGCGACTTCTTCGCCACGCCCTCGCCCTCGCGCTGACCTCGTTCAGCGCTTCCCGACCGGCCCGCCGCAAGGCGGCTCGCCACGCGTCTGTCCGGAATTCGGACATCAATTCGTCACGTCCGCGCTCGCGCGGAAGAAAGCAGCACGCTCATGAAGACCACCACCATGCCCAAGGGCGGCCTCACCCCGCTCGCCAAGGGCCTCATCGCCGGCACGCTGGTGCTCGCCGGTGTCTTCGCCGCGAAGCGGGTCGTCCCCGGCCTGTTCGGCGGCAAGGAGGAGGCGGTCGCGCCGTCGGTCCCGCCGAAGGCCGCGCTGCCCACCGCACCGGCGTCGGTCGCCTCGACGCCGGTCCCGATCATCGCGCCGCCCATCGCCACCGGCGCGGGCTGCGCCGACAAGGAGGAGGTCCGCATGCTGATCTGGGCGTGGAACGCCCAGCAGGGCCTCTTGTTCGCCAACGGTGGCGCGCAGGCGACCGCCGATAGCTTGATGTGCAAGGACGGCGTCAACCTGAAGCTCACCCGCCAGGACGCGGTCGATCAGATGCAGGCCGAGCTGCTCGCCTGCGCGACCGAGCTGGCGAACGGCGACGAGTGCGCGCACGGCACGCACTACGTGGCGATCATGGGCGACGGCGCCGCGAGCTTCTTCGCGGCGGTCAATCCGCGCCTGGCCGCGCTCTGCCCCGACTGCACCGCGGAGATCGTCGGCTCGGCCGGCTACTCGCGCGGCGAGGACAAGTTCATGGGCCTGCCCGCGTGGCGCCAGGATCCCACGTCGTCGAAGGGCGCGCTGATCGCCGGCTACCTGCGCGACGGCGACTGGAACATCGCGATGAAGTGGGCCGGCGACAACGGCCTGTGCAACAACCCCGACGAGACCACCTACGATCCGGCGTGCCTGAACTGGGTCGCGGCCTCGGACTACCTCGACGCCGGCAACAAGTACGTCACCGGCTATTGCGAGGAGCGCCCGGTCGTGTCGTCCGGCAAGCGCACAGGCGAGCGGCGCGAGGTGTGCGTGAACGGCGTCGTGACCTGGACCCCGGGTGACGTCAACGTCGCGCACGGCAAGGGTGGCCTGGTCTCGATCGCATCCACCAAGGAGTACGCGTACCAGATGCCCAACGTCATCATCGGCCTCAAGAAGTGGGACCGCGCGCACCGGGCGCAGGTCACCGGCCTGCTGCAGGCGATGACCGATGGCGGTCAGCAGGTGAAGCAGAACCCGGCCGCGCGCCACCGCGCCGCCGAGATCTCGGCCGCCGTCTACAACGAGCAGGACGCCGCGTACTGGGCGCGTTACTTCGACGTCGTCACCGAGAAGGACGCGCAGGGCCTCGCGGTCGAGCTCGGCGGCTCGACGGTCTCGAACCTCGCCGACAACCGCCACCTGTTCGGCACCGCCCTTGGCCTCACCGTCGACAAGAGCATCTTCGGAGCCACCTACACCGTGTTCGGCAACATCGTCGTCCACTACTACCCGTCGCTCGTGCCCAGCTTCCCGCCGGTCGCGTCGGTCGTCGACACCTCGTACCTCGAGGCCGTCGCGAAGACCGCGCCGGTGGCGGCGCCCGCCGAGCTGCCGACCTACGCCCCCGCCGATCCGGCGCGCGATGCGGCCCGCGACGTCGTCGGTCGCAAGGCCTGGCGCATCAGCTTCCTCCCCGGCCAGGCGGCCTTCACCCCCGACGCGAGCAAGGTGCTCGAGGAGCTCTTCGCCACCACCGCCATCACCCGCACGATCATCGAGATCAACGGCCACACCGACGCCGATGGTGACGCCGAGACCAACCGCGAGCTGTCGCGTCGCCGCGCCCTGGCGGTCCGCGACTACCTGATGAAGCGGTCGCCCGACGACTTCACCGAGAGCCGCTTCCGCGTCAGCGGCTTCGGCGAGGACCAGCCGGTGGTGCCGAATGACACCGCGGCCAACAAGGCCAAGAACCGCCGCGTCGAGATCGTGCTCCGCGTGAACTGACACCGAACCGCGGGGGGCGGGCCGCACGAGCCCCGCTCGCCTCCCGTGCCCGTGCCCGGGCCCGTGCCCGAAAATCCTCCGGCCACGAGTTCTCCAAGAGGCGCCCGTCGGTCCCGTCTTCCGGGCACGGGCACGGGAAATCTCTCCTTCGCTCAGGAGCGAGCCATGCGCTTCTCATCCCTTCTCTCCGGCGGCCTCGACGGCTTCCGCCCCAACCGCCCGGTCGGGGCGGCGGCGCGCGCGGCCTTCACCGTCGCCACCATCGCCGCGCTCCTCCTCCTCTGGCAGCACGGCCCGGCCGCGCTGCCGCGCCCCACCGAGATCGCGCAGGCGCTCGCCACCCTCTGGAACGATCACGGCCTCGCCGACGAGCTCACCACCAGCCTCTGGCTCAACCTGCGCGCGCTCGCCTGGTCGACCGCGATCGCGCTCGGCCTCGCGTACCTCTCCGTCACCGCCGCGGCGCGCCCGCTCGTCAGCGCGCTCTCGACCCTCCGCTTCTCGGGCCTGGTCGGATGGACCTTCGTGCTCGCGCTCGTCACCAGCGGCGCGTCCCTGAAGCTGTGGATGGTGGTCCTCGGCATGACGCCGTTCTTCGTCACCTCGATGGCCGCGGTCGTCGATGCGATCCCGCGCGAGCGCTACGAGCACGCGCGCACCCTCGGCCTCGGCTCGTGGCGCATCGTCTGGGAGGTCGTCGTGCGCGGCACCGCCGACCAGGCGCTCGAGAGCCTGCGCCACAACGCCGCGATCGGCTGGGCCATGCTCACCACCGTCGAGGGCGTCGTGCGCGGCGAGGGCGGCCTCGGCGCGATGCTGCTCAACCACTCGAAGCACCTCCAGCTCGACGCCGTGTTCGCGCTGATCCTCGTCGTGCTCGCGATCGGCCTGCTGCAGGACCGCGTCCTGGTCTGGCTGCGCCGCGCGCTCTTCCCTTACGCCGTGATCGCCGCTGAAAGGAGCTGACCATGACCACCCTCATTCCATGCGAGCGCCGCGAGACGCTCGTCCGCCTCGAGGGCATCTCGGCGCGCCGCGGCGACAACCTCGTGCTGCGCGACGTCGACATCGAGATCAAGAACGTCGTGCGCCACGACCTCGACGGTCAGGGCCAGGTGGTCGCGGTGCTCGGTCCCTCGGGCATCGGCAAGACCACGCTGTTCCGGGTGCTCGCCGGCCTCGACGCGCCGACCAGCGGCCGCGTGCTGATCGGCGAGCCCCAGGTCCCGGTCGAGGCCGGCATGGTCGGCGTGGTCTTCCAGCGCTATCCGCTGTTCGAGCACCGCACGGTGATCGACAACCTGTTGATCGCGGGCCGGCGCGTGGGCGCCACCCGCGACGCCGCGCGCGCGATGCTGGCGCGCTTCCACCTCGAGGACCGCGCCGATTCCTGGCCCGCCGAGCTGTCGGGCGGCCAGCGCCAGCGGGTCGCGATCGCGCAGCAGCTGCTGTGCGGCCACACCTATCTGCTCATGGACGAGCCGTTCTCGGGGCTCGATCCGCTCTGCAAGCGCGAGGCCTGCGATCTGATCGCCGAGGTCGCGCGCACCGACGAGCGCACCACGATCATCATCGTCACCCACGACATCCGCGAGGCTGTCCGGGTCTCGGACACGCTGTGGCTGATCGGCCGCGACCGCGATCCGAGCGGCGCGATCATCGCCGGGGCGCGCGTCGTCGGCACCTACGATCTCATCGCGCGCGGCCTGGCCTGGCAGCCGGGCGTGGAGCGCACCCCGCCGTTCGAGGCCCTCGTGCGCGAGCTCGAGGACCGCTTCGCCACCCTGTGACTCGATGCGCCCATCCTGCGGGCGCGAAGGAGCCTGTCATGACCACCCCCGTTCGTACGTGGAGCCAGCGCGCGTGGGCCGCGGCGACCTCGCCGGGCAACCTGCTCGCCGGCGCGGGGGCGCTCGCGCTCGCGTCGATGGCGTGGACCCCGCTGCCGCTGGTGCTGTTCGGCCTCGGCGAGCCGGTGTGGCTCGCCCGCGCCGCGCGCGATCCGGAGGCCACCTCGCGCCAGGCGATCGTGCAAGGCCTCGAGGCCCAGCTCGAGGCGCTGGTCACGACCACGCCGTGCGGCGAGTGGATCGCGCAGGGTCTCTTGCCCGACTACGTCGCGATCTACGGCCGCCTGGTCGAGACCCGCGCGCAGACCGCGCGCGTGGTCGCGGGCCGCGACGACGCCACCCGCGCGCTCGCCGACGACATCGTCGATCGGCTCGACGACATGCTGCGCGCGTACCTGACGATGGCGCGCGATCGCCTGCTGTTCCACTGCTCGCTGGCGCGGGTCTATCCCCAGCTGCCGACCACGGCGCCGATCTCGCTCGCGGCACGGATCCGGCGTGCCCTCATCGCGCCCGCGCCGGCGCCGCAGCTGCGCGCAGGCCAGATCCGCTTCGTCACCATCGACGCGGCGATCCACGAGGTCGCGACCAAGACCGCGAGCCTCGAGGCCGAGCTCGCCGCCAGCCCCGATCACGCGCCGGTGTACCGGCCGATCCTCGCGACCCTCGCCAACCGCAAGGCCGAGCTCGCGCGGCGCGGCGCGCACGATCGCGACATGGCCGCGCAGCTGCGCGTGTTCCCCGATCAGTTCGAGCTGATCCTGTCCAAGCTCGCGACCGCCGGCGCGAGCGTCAGCGAGGTCGTCGACGAGATGGCGCTCTTGCTCGAGCAGACCGACGACACCGTCGCGTTCGACGCGGATCTCCGCGATCTCGACCTCGATCGCATCGCGTCCTGAGCGGACGCTCAGCCGATCGCGGCGCGGATCTGGATGTACACGAGCACGTACGGCGCCATGAACAGCACCGCGTCGACGCGATCGAGGATGCCGCCGTGGCCGGGCAGCAGCGAGCCCGAGTCCTTCACGCCGGTCGAGCGCTTGATCAGCGACTCGGCGAGATCGCCCATCTGGCCGAGCGCGGCGCCGGGCGCGGCGATGAGGATCGTGTCGACCCAGCCGAGCTGCCGGTCGAGGAAGAACAGCTTCATCACGATCGCCGCGCCGACCGAACCGGCGAGGCCGCCCCAGGCGCCGGCCCAGGTCTTCTTGGGCGAGACCGCGGGGTAGAGCTTGGCGTCGCCGAGGAAGCGACCGGCGAAGTACGCGCCGGTGTCGCCGAGCCAGGCGATCGCGAGCACCAGCACGACCCAGTGCCCGCCTTCGGTGCCACCGCCCGCGTCGCGCTTGAGCGCGGCCAGCGCCATGAACAGGAGGCCGGCGTAGACGATGCCCGCGACCATCGCGGTGAAGCGGCGCGCGACCGTCGCGATGTCGCCGAAGCGGAACAGGAAGTAGAGCGCCGGCGCGATCACCGACAGGAAGCTCACCGCGTAGCTCGAGCCCGGCGCGGCGAGCCGCTGCCAGCCCGCGCTCTGCGGCATCGCCATCGGGCTCAGCCAGTACGCGGCCGCGCACGCCAGCGTCCCGAAGACCAGGCCCGCGGTGCGGTCGCCCTTCTCCTCGAGGGTCATCGAGAAGAACTCGTGCATCGCGATGATCGCCGCAGCGCCGACCAGCAGGTACGTCGGCCACGACGGACCGAGGTACAGCACGAGCAGCAGGATCGGAACCGCGACGACCGCGACGAGGAACCGGGAAGCGAGGTTGCCGAGCGCCAAAGCGGGGGCAGCTTTGCCCCTGCGCGCCCGCGGCGTCAAGCCGGGATCAGGTGCTCTCGACGTCGGTCTCGACGTCGGATGCGACGATCTGGCCCGAGGTCAGGCCGAAGCGCCGCTCGCGCGTGCCGTATTGCTCGAGGCACGCGAACAGGTGCTGGCGCCGGAAGTCGGGCCACAGCACGTCGGTGAAGATGAGCTCGGCGTAGGCCAGCTCCCACAGCATGAAGTTCGAGATCCGCTGCTCGCCGCTGGTGCGGATCAATAGATCGAGCGGCGGCAGCGCGTGGGTCGGCAGGTAGCGGTTCACCGCGTCGACGTCGATCGTCGACGGATCGAGGGTGCCGGCGGCGACGTCCCGCGCCAGCGCCGCGACCGCGCGCGCGATCGACTCGCGGCCGCCGTACGACAGGGCCAGCGTGAGGACCATGCCGGTGTTGTTCGCCGACTCGGCCCGCAGCGCATCGAGCGGGTCCTGGACCCGGGACGGCAGGCGCTCGACGTCGCCGATCGCGGCCAGCCGGATGCCGTTGTCCATGATCTCGTCGCGCTCGCCGAGCAGGTACTCGCGCAGGAGGTCCATCAGCGCGCTGACCTCGGAGGCCGGCCGGGACCAGTTCTGCGACGAGAACGCGTACAGCGTGATGGCCTCGAGGCCGATCTCGCGGGCGGCGCGGGTCACGTCGCGGACGCTGTCGGCGCCGACGCGGTGGCCCTCGACCCGCGACTGTCCGCGCAGCTCGGCCCACCGGCCGTTGCCGTCCATGATGATGCCGACGTGGCGCGGCAGGGGCATCCGAACGGGCGCGATATCACGCGCGGCCGTACCGTTGCAACCCGGCCGCTGATCCCGTACGCTCAAACGCAGAGAAAGCCATGGGAATCTTCTCCAGACTCGGCACCCTCATCAAGAGCAACCTCAACGACCTCATCACGAAGGCCGAAGACCCCGAGAAGATGTTGAACCAGGTGCTGCTGGAAATGCAGCAGCAGCTGGTCGAGGCGAAGAAGTCGGTCGCGGTCGCGATCGCCGACGAGAAGAAGCTCCAGAAGCAGTACAACGCGGAGCTCGACAAGTCGAAGGAGTGGGAGCGCAAGGCCATGGTCGCCGTGCGCGCTGGCGATGACGGTCTTGCCCGGCAGGCGCTCTCGCGCAAGCAGGAGCACGAGACCATCGCGACCCAGTTCCAGCAGCAATGGATCGCCCAGAAGCAGGCGGTCGAGAAGCTGAAGGACGCGCTGCGCCTCCTCAACAACAAGATCGAGGAAGCCAAGCGCAAGAAGAACATCCTCATCGCGCGGAAGAAGCGCGCCGAGGCGCAGCAGCAGATCGCCAACACCATGCAGGGTCTGGGCGACACCAGCGCGTTCGACACGTTCGATCGGATGGCCGATCGGATCGCGCTGATGGAGGCCGAGGCCGAGGCGGGTCAGGAACTGGCGGGCGAGCTGTCGGGCGAGACGCTCGAGGCCAAGTTCCTGTCGCTCGAGGCGGCGGGCGGCGCGGAAGAGGATGCGCTGTCCGAGCTCAAGGCCAAGATGGGCCTGCTCGAGGCGCCCAAGGCGAGCGCGGCGCCGCAGCTCCAGTCGGGCGCGGCGGGCTCGGCCCCGGTGGCAGCGCCGCCGGCGGAGACCGGCAGCTCGCTGACCGCCGAGGACATGAAGGAGCTCGAGGACCTGGACCTGTCGGAGCTCGAGAAGGAGATCAAGCCGGACAAGGCGACCTGACGGTCGGCTGGTAACGACTCCGGAGGCCGCCCCGCAACGGGCGGCCTTTTCGTTTTCGGCGACCGCGAAACCCACGTCGCCGGGGCTCGTGGCGATTCGTTTTCCCCGCTGGACCTGGCAACCCGACGAACCCAGGGTGGAGTCGATCGTCAAAATCCGCGTCGGTGGTCGCGGTGCGTGTGAATTTTCCACTACGCAATCCCGACACCGGTCGACTCGCTACAGCGATCCTGACCGCTTGGCCCGTCGGGCCACCGGCGCGAGAGTTGCAATGCTTCCAGCCATGCGTCGCTGTTTCGCCCTGTCCCTGCTCCTCGTCGCCGCCTTCGCGCGGATCGGAGCTGCGGGCGCCGTGGCTGAAACGCCCGCCCCGCCCGCCGAGACGGCGACCGCGGAGGCCGATGAGGTCACCCCGACGGTGCAGCTGGTCCAGGTCTGGCCGAAGACCAAGCAGGCGCTCATGTTCGACCCGATCCACGGCACCTATGTCGTGGTCTCGGCCGGGCAGACCGTCGATGGCTTCCGGGTCGCGCGGGTCGGCAAGCGCCAGGTGACGCTGGCGGAGATCCGTACCGATGGGCCTGTGCGCGAGTTCGTCCTGCTGCCGACGCCGGTCGATCCCGGGGATCCGGTGACCGGCGCGCCCGGCGCGGTGACCGGCGTGACCATCATCGGCGCGACGCCCACGGTCACGCCGTCGACGGTAGGCCCCACCGCGCCGACGACAGCCGTCCCCACCGCGCCGGCGACGCCCGCGCCCGCGATCCTCGATCCCTACCCGAGCGACGTGCTCGATCCGTACGGCCACGATGGCCTGCGTGTGGTGCAAGCGCCCGCCGACCAGCGCGCACCTGGCTCGCCGGCCGCACCGAGCGCGCCGACGCCGCCGCCGACCGCGGGCACGCCCGCGACTCCCGCGCCGATCGGCCCGGCGAAGCCGGCGACCCCGACCGTCACGCCCGCGCCGATCCCGGCGCCGAAGCCCGCGATCCCGTCGACGCCGACCGCGCCGATCGTCCCCGCGGTGCGCACCACGCCGTCGACGCCGCCGATCGCGGATCACGTGGTGCTCAGCCGCCGCGAGCTCGACGCCGCGCTCGGCGATTTCGCCCGCCTCACCCACGACAGCCAGCTCGCGCTCGGCACCGGCGGCGTGTCGTTCACCAGGGTCGCCGCCGGCTCGCTGTTCGCTCGCGTCGGCCTGCGCGATGGCGATCGCATCAACGCGATCAACGGCGTGATGATCCGCTCGATCGATGACGCGGCCGGCCTCTACGCGCGGCTCGGCACCCTCGATCACCTGTCGCTCGACGTGGTCCGCGGCACGACCAAGCTGGTCCTGCGCTGCGATCTCACCAAGTAAGCCGGCACACGCCCCTCTCGCCGCGGCGCGGCGCAGGTCGGCGAAACTGCCCTCACCCTGGGCTGTCCGTCGTCCGTCGCCTGGACTACGATGGTCGCTGGAAGGAAAGGGGCCCTGGTGCGCATCGACCTGCGATTGGCGAACGAGTCCGAGTGGCTCAAGGTGTTCGATCCGCGTGACGGCACGCTGTTCGCCGCGGTTGCGCCGCCACCTGCGCTCGGCAGCACCGCGCGCATCGATCTGATCATCGGACGCGAGGGCCCGCGCGTGATCCTCCACGGCCAGGTGATCGCGCACCGCGCGCTCGACGGTGCGGCGGGCTGCGCCGTCGCCATCGGGCCTGGCGATCGCGAGAAGATCAACTACATCAACGGCTTCGTCCGCGGCGGGTTGCTCAACCTGCGCGAGAAGCGGCGCCTGCCGGTGCGCCTCGAGGTGACCTACGGCGGGCTCGCCGGTCCGTGCAAGACCGAGACGCGCGACATCAACGAGGAAGGCGTGTTCATCCTCACCGAGTCGCCGCTGCCCGAAGAGTCCGAGGTCCATCTCTTCCTCACGATCCCGGGCATGCCCGCGCCGCTCTCGCTCGCGGGCACCGTGCAGCACACGGTGGTCCCCGACGACGAGGACATCCCGGGCATGGGCATCATGTTCAAGCTCGACGACGCGCAGCGCGCGGCGCTGGTGAAGGCCGTCGACGATCTCGAGCGCGGCTTCCTGTCCGGGCAGCTGCCCGAAGCGCTGCTGCAGTAGATCGCGCGCGGTCGGCGCGTTGCGCTGGGCGGCGCGCGATGGCAGGGTGCCCCCCATGCGAATTTGTCATCAAATTCGACTCCCTCAGATCCGGATGAGATCGGGACCGTCGTCCTCGACGGGGCCGACCGATCGAGGAGAGGCTGTCATCCGAATGGATGACAGCCTCTGAGCCGTCGCAGCGTCGCCACGGCGCGCGCGGCGCGCGTGCCCGAGCCCGTCAGCTGGCGCGATGGCGTGCACATCGCGGGCACGCCGGTGTGGTGCGACGCGCGCCGCGCCCGTGACATCTGCTTCGTGTCGGCGGCGGACCGCATCGGCCGCGCGGGCCACGGGCAGCTGATCGCGACCCAGGCCACGCTCGCGATGCTCGGCGCCAGCGCCGGCCATCTGTCGTCGCCGTACGGCCGGCCGTTCACGCTCGGCACGGTGCGCCTCGAGCTGGTGCCGAGCGGCCATGCGCTCGGCGCGGCGTCGCTCTGGGTCGACGGCGGTGGTCCGCGCGTGCTGTACGCGGGCGCTGTCTGCCCCGCGATCGGCGCCGGGCTGGCCGAGCCGATGACGATGCGGTCGTGCGACGCGCTGGTGGTCGCGGCGCCGTACGGCGCGCCCGGCGATCGCTTCCCGACGCGCGCGGTCGCGGTCGCCGAGTGGCTCGCGCGCGCGAACGATGCGCGCGGTCGCGGCGCGATCGCGGTGGCGCTCGTGACCTCGGTCGGCAAGGCGCTCGATGTCGCCGCGGTGACCGCGGCCGGCGGCTTCGCCGTCGGCGCCCATCGCACCGTCGTCGACGCGATCCGCCGGCTCGGCGAGGTCGGCGCGCTCGGCCCGGCGGCGCCCGCGCTGACCGCGGTGAAGCGCGGCGCGGTCGGCGCGCAGGTGCTGGTGTGGCCGCTGCGCGAGCGGCGCCGGCTCGCGGTCGCGCTCGGCGCGCGCGCCGCCGAGATCGCGCTGGTCTCGGGCGCCGCGATCGATCCCGCCGCGCTCGCCGCCGCCGAGGCCGCGCACGGCGTGGCCTGGAGC
>JAIOQA010000200.1 GCA_021413675.1 Deltaproteobacteria bacterium
GAATGGCGCCTCGTCGCCACCGCGCACAACCTTCGCAAGCTCCTCGCGGCCGCCGCGTAGCGGTCGGCGCCTGAGGGCCCGATGCCAGGCGCCTGGAGTCCGACGACAGCCTGGCCCTTACGGGGCCAGGCTCCTAGCGCTGGTTCAGAGATCGCCGCAGCGACGGCTGCCGCACTCGGCAGCGCAGGAGTTCGTCACCGGCGGACGACCACCTGCCACGTTGGTGAGCTTGGTCTCGCTCAGGACGGCGATGGTCTGGCCCGACAGGTTCAGCTTCTTCTCGGTGTGCTTCTTCATGGGTATCTCCTGGCCCGCGCGGAAAGGTCGGCGGGTTGGTTCTCTTGTAGAACGCGCACGCCCGCGAGCGTGATGGCGCGTAGGGGCACACGAAGGAAAGCGCGGGCACCCACACGTCGCGCACCACGCGGTCGTAGACGACCGTCCACAACTCGGTCGCGCGGCGCTGTAGACGATCGGCCACAACGCAAACAGATGCGGTGTCGCGCGTTACCGCGACGGACGAAAGCGCACGTCGCCCGCGTTGCCGACCGCGCTCGCGCCGCGCATGACCACGCCATCGGCGACCCACAGCGCGCCCGGCCCGGGATCCGCGCTCGCGCCCTCGAGGACGGCTGTCGGCCCGCAGCCGTCGAGCAACTGGAAGCGCGTGAGCTGCGACGGCGAGTACTCGTACGCATGGCCGAACACCACCAGCAGCCGCGGCGGATCGGTCGCCATCCAGCGGGTCTCGAACAGCATGTCGCCGTCATCGGCGCCCTCCGCGCTCTCGGGCTTGCCGCGCAGCTCGATCGCACCCGCGGGTGAGCGACAGGTCATCGCCGAGCCGTCTGCCGGCTCGATCGCGAAGCCCCGCGGCGCGCGATCGGGCCACGGCCACGCGCGTGGCCGCTTCTCGCTCTCGCTGACCTCGCGCGCCGGCGCTGGCCACAGCCGCGTGTTGACCCACTTGTCGCAGAAGCCGCCGTCGTTCGGGAAGCTCCACGGGCAGGTCGACCACCACGCCTCGCCGGCGGTGACGACCAGATCGATCCGCATGTAGTCGCGCCCGCCGCTCGCGCCGGTCGCGAACGTGCCCTCGGGCTGCGGCAGCGCGAGCGACGCTGGCGAGGGCAGCGCGACGTCGGTGATGCCGTCGGCGGTCACCATCACCACCCGACGCTCGCCGGTCCGCACGAACAGGTGATCGCGATCGGCCCAGTCGCCGATCAGCGGATACGCGACGAAGCCCGGATCGAACTCCTCCGGCCAGACGATCGGCGGCGCGAGCCGGACCTCGCCGAGGCGCACGACCGCGTCGCCGCGCAGCGCGTAGGTCGTGACCACACCGTCGCCCAGCGTGACGAGGTCGGCGTCGGCGAACCCGGGCAGCGCGGGCACCGCCGGCCGGTTCCCCGCGAGCGGCGGATGAGCGCTGGCACCACAGGCGGCGATGAACAGGATCCCGGCGACCTTCACCCGGGCAGCGTACCAACCATCGCCCGCCGCGCACCGACGTCGTCACACGGCGGTCACCGGCGCGCCGTAGGCTCTGGCGATGCGCCCCGCCGTGCTCGTGGTCATCCTGCTCGCCGCGTGCGCCGGTCCAGCGCGGCGGCCGACGGCGCCGCCGCCCGCGCCCAGGCTGGTCGTGCTGGTCGTGGTCGACCAGCTGCCCGCGTGGTCGTTTCCCGCGAAGCTCGCGGCCAGCCACGATGGCTTCGCGCGGCTCGCGCGCGACGGTCGGCGCTACCTGGCGAGCTATCCCTACGCCGCGACCCAGACCGCACCGGGCCACGCCGCGCTCGGCACCGGCGCGCCACCCTCGGTGACCGGCATCCTCGGCAACGAGTGGTGGGACCGCGCAGCCGGCCGCGAGCTCAAGGCGACCGAGGACGCGAACGGCGGTCCACCATCGGCGGTGCGCCTGCGCGTCGACGGCCTCGCCGACGTGCTCGCGCGCGCTCGCCCGGAATCGCGCGCGATCGCGATCGCGCTCAAGGATCGCAGCGCGCTCCTGAGCCTCGGCCACGCGGGCCGCCCCATCTGGTACGACGACGGCTGCGCGTGCCTCACGACCATCGGCGATGCCCCCGCGTGGCTGACCGCGCTCACCGCGGCGCACCCGATCGCGCCGCGGCTCACGCCGTGGACGCCGCTCGATCCGGCGCACCTCGCCGCGCTGTCCGGTTCACCGGACGACGCGCCCGGCGAGCTCTCGATCGAGGGCTGGGGCTCGACCTTCCCGCACGACCCACAGACCGCGCCGAAGCCGGCGAAGGCGCTCGTCACGATGCCGCTCGGCAACGAGGTCCTCGTCGAGGCGGCGCTCGCGGCGATCCGCGGCGAGCACCTCGGCGCGCACGCCGCCGCGGATCTGCTGATCGTGAGCTTCTCGACCCACGACTACGTCGGCCACGCCTTCGGCCCGGACTCCTGGGAATCCTGGGACACCTGGCTGCGCCTCGACACCCAGCTCGGCGACCTGATGCGCGCGCTCGATACGGACGTCGGCGTCGGTCGATGGACCTTGCTGCTGACGTCGGATCACGGCGCGCCGGCCTTGCCCGAGCGTCGGGTCGCCCAGGGCCTGCCCGGTCGACGGATCGTCTACGAGGATCTCGCCGCGATCGCCGAGCAGGCGGCGGCCACCGTCGCAGGCCCGGGCCACTGGATCGGGGCCGCGCGCTATCCGACGATCTACCTGACCGCCGATGGCCTCGCGCTGCCCGACGCGACGCGCGCAAGAGTGATCGATGCGATCACCGCCGCGGTCGCCGCGGTGCCGGGGATCGCGCGCGCCGATCGCACCGCCGATCGGAGCGGCGACTGCGATCGCTTCACCGGCGACGATCGCGCGATCTGCCTGTCGATCGACGTCGAGCGCGCGGGCGAGGTTTTCTACGCGCCGGCCGCGGGCACGAGCCTGGTCAAGGCCGAGTGGATCGACGCCGTCGGCCACGGCTCGCTCAACGCGTACGATCGCGAGGTGCCGCTGATCGTGATCGGGCCGGGCGTCCCCCGCGGGATGGTGAGCGCGCCGGTGTCGCCGCTGCAGGTCGCGCCGACCCTCGCCGCGCTGCTCGGGATCCCCGCGCCGCCGGCGGCGCACGCGCCACCCATGCGCTGGTAGCCACGCGACGACGAGGACAACGACGACGTGGGCGTTGACGGCCACGCCCACGTTTGACGCTGACTGGCACCACCGACCGCGCACCGGACTCGTGTACCCTCGCGCGCATGTCCCGCCGCTCTTGAAGTCAACCCCAGGCCCGGCGT
This sequence comes from Deltaproteobacteria bacterium, assembly GCA_021413675.1. Taxonomy (GTDB): domain Bacteria; phylum Myxococcota_A; class Polyangia; order Haliangiales; family Haliangiaceae; genus JAIOQA01. The sequence continues at coordinate 3,277 of JAIOQA010000200.1, forward strand.
GCCCGGGCCCAGCCACGGCGATCGCCGCGGTGACGCTGTCGTCTCCGCGCGCGCTCGCGCAGGAGACGTCATGTCCGCAGATCTCGAGAAGACCATCGACCGCATCGCGACCGAGGTGGTCGCGAAGCACGCCATCGCCGTCGATCGCGGCGAGTTCCCGACCGCGGCGCTCACCGCGCTGCGCGAGGCCGGGCTCCTCGGCCTGACCTCGGCCACCGCCGTCGGCGGGCTCGGCCAGGGCCTGCGCGCCGCGGCGCTCACCGTCGAGCGGCTCGGCCGCGAGTGCGGCTCGACCGCGATGGTCGTGTGCATGCACTACGCGGGCACCGCCGTGATCGAGCAGCTCGGTCCGGAAGCCATCCGCAAGGACATCGCCGCGGGCAAGCACCTGTCGACCCTGGCGTTCAGCGAGGCCGGGTCGCGCAGCCAGTTCTGGGCGCCGGTCTCGACCGCGACTGCGACCACCAGCGGCGTCGCGCTCGACGCGCAGAAGAGCTGGGTGACCTCGGCCCACCACGCGACCGCGTACATCTGGTCGTCGAAGCCGGTCGCCGCCGCGGGCCCGAGCACGCTGTGGCTGGTGCCGCGCGACACGCCCGGCCTGACCCACGGCGCCGCCTTCGATGGCCTCGGCCTGCGCGGCAACGACTCCGGCCCGGTCGCCGCCAAGGCCGTGCACCTGAGCGAGAGCGCGCGGCTCGGCGCCGACGGCGGCGGGTTCGCGATCATGATGGAGCTGGTGCTGCCGTGGTTCAACGTCATGAACGCGGCGGCCTCGCTCGGCCTGATGGAGAAGGCGGTCAGCGCGACCGCGGCGCAGGCCGCCGGCGCGGGCTTCGCGCACACCGGCACGACCGTCGCCGACCTGCCGACCGCGCGCGCGTTCATCGCGCGCATGCGGATCCGCACCGACATGCTGCGCGGGCTCCTGCTCGACACGATCGACGCGATCGAGCGCAGCCGGCCCGACGCGGTGCTGCGCGTCCTCGAGATCAAGGCCGCCGCCGGCGAGGCCGCGACCGAGGTCACCGATCTGGCGATGCGCGTCTCCGGCGGCGCGGCCTTCCGCAAGGAGGTCGGCGTCGAGCGGGTGTTCCGCGACGCGCGCGCCGCGCTCGTCATGTCGCCCACCACCGATCAGCTCTACGACTTCATCGGCAAGGCCGTCTGCGGCCTGCCGCTGTTCTGACAGGAGTGCCCATGCCCCGCCCCGCCAAGCCCTTCGTCCTCGGCGCCGTCGCCTACGACGCCAAGGTCGTCACGATCTGGGACGGCTTCCGCGCGTTCTTCGAGCGCGCCGGATTCCCGTTCGACTACGTCCTCTACTCGAACTACGAGGCGCAGGTGGAAGCGCACCTGCGCGGCGAGCTCGATGTCGCGTGGAACTCGCCGCTCGCCTGGCTCGAGACCGAGCGCGCCGCGCGCCAGCAAGGCAAGCAGGCCCACGCGATCGCGATGCGCGACACCGATCGCGACCTGACCTCGGTCATCCTGGTCGCCGTCGACGACCCCGCCCAGACGCTCGCCGACCTGCGCGACCGCTCGATCGGCGTCGGCGCCTCGGACTCGCCGCAGGCGACGCTGATCCCGCTCGAGGCGATCGCCGCGACCGGGCTGCACCCGGGCGAGGATCTGCGGGTCGTGCGCCACGATGTCCTCGTCGGCAAGCACGGTGATCACATCGGCGGCGAGCGCGACGCGCTGCGCGCGCTGGTCCGCGGCACCGTCGATGCGGCGGCGATCATCGACGTCAACCACCTGGCGTTCCAGCGCGAGGGCACGATCCCGCTGGGCTCGATGCGGATCCTGGCGCAGACCGGCACCTACGATCACTGCAACATGACGGTGCTCGGCGCGCCGCCCGACGCGCCGCGCTTCGCGGAGCTGCTCTTCGCGATGTCGTACGACGATCCGCAGGTGCGGCCGCTGCTCGATCTCGAGGGCCTGCACCAGTGGCTGCCCGGTCGCACCGAGGGCTACGCGCTGCTCGCCCAGGCGATCGATCGCTTCGGCACGATCGCCGACTGGCTGGCGACCCAGGCGTGACGCTGGTCGACCTCGAGGACCTCGCGCTCGGCGAGGGCGGCCACCTGCTCGTCGCGCGCGGCCTCGCGACCTCGCCGGTGATCGCGGTGCGCGGCCGCGATCCGGCGCTCGCGGCCGATCTCCCGGCGTGGTGCCGCAGCCTCGGCCACGGGCTCGCGGATCTCCAGCGCGGCGCGATCGTCACCGCGACGATCACCCGCACGACCGCCGATCGCTGGGTCGGCGCCGAGCGCGCCGGCGCGGCCGATCCGCGCGCCCCGGGCGCGATCGCCGCGACGCCACCCGCGCGCTGGGGCCTGGCCGCGCGCGGCGCGCTGGTCGAGGCCGGCGCGCCCGCGTTCGACTTCCCGCTCGCCGATCGCGACGCGGTCTGGACCGACGACGCCGCGCGGCTCTACGCCGCCGCCGCCGCCGCGCAGTGGGATCCGGCGACCGCGATCCCGTGGGACGCGCGGATCACGCACCCGCCCGAGGTCGAGGACGCGGTCGTGCAGGTGATGACGTATCTCGTCGAGAACGAGACCGCGGCGCTGCTCGTCCCCGCGCGCTTCCTCGCGCAGCTGCATCCGCACTTCCGCGAGGTCATGCAGCTGCTCGCGATCCAGGTCGCCGACGAGGCCCGCCACATCGAGGTGTTCACGCGCCGCGCGCGCCTGCATCGCGACGCGCTCGGCACCTCGGCCGCCGCCGGCCAGGCCTCGCTGCACACGCTGGTGGTGGAGCCCGACTTCGCGACCGCGGCGTTCCTGCTGTCGGTCCTGGGCGAGGGCAGCTTCCTGGCGCTGCTCCACTTCCTGCGCGATCACGCACCCGATCCGATCACCCGCGCGGTCGCGCGGCTGAGCGCGCAGGACGAGGCCCGCCACGTCGCGTTCGGACTCGCGCACCTCGCGCGCCACGTCGGCATCGATCCGTCGCTGCGCGGCCGGCTCGCGACCGCGGTCGAGCGCCGCCACGCCGCGCTCGCGCACACCACCGGGCTCAACGCCGATGTCTTCGATGCGCTCGTGCTGCTCGCCGCCGGCTCGTGGGCGCCCGCCGATCTGCGCCGCGGTCACGCCGCAGTGGTCGCGCTCGCCGCCGAGATGGACAGCGGTCGCCAGGCCCGGCTCGCCCGCCTCGGCTTCGACGCCTCCGAGGCCGCGGCGCTGTCCTCGCTCCACACGCGCAACTTCATGTAGCCCGCATCAGAGGCACGGCGACACCGCGCCCGACGCGACGACCGCATCGCGATAGTCTGGATCGCGCGCCTCGATCTGCGCGACCAGCGCGCCCGCGTCGCGGCAGTTGCCCAGCGCGGTCGCCGTGCGCGCGCGCGCGGCCAGGCGCGACAGCTCGGCGTCGATCGATGGCGGCGGCACCGGCGGCCGCGCCCACACCGTCGCGGCGCCGGTCGGGGGCGCATCGGCGACGATCGCGTCCGGCGCGCCGTGAAACGTGTCGAGCGCGAGCATCCCGACCACGCCGCCGACCATCAGGGTCACGACCCCGAGCGCGATCAGCCCATCGCCGGGCGCGCCGGTGGCGCCGCTGGTGCCGAAGCTCGCGCGCACATCCTCGACGAGGCCGACGCCGGTCATGCCCGCGCCCGCGAGCGCGAGCGAGTCCGCGACCGCGCCGAGCACGCGATGCTGACGCGCCGCGATCGAACAACCGGCGGTCGAGGCGCTCGCGATCGCGAGCAGGACCGCGCCGACGCAGACGGGATGAGATCGCATGCATCAGCGCATTGCAGGCATCGCGCCAGCGGTCAGCGCGAGCGCGCGACCGGCGCGACCGGCGTGAAGCCGCCAGCGCCCTTGGCGACCGGCCCGGCCGGCGGATCGCCATCGAACACCCCGAGCGACATGAGGCCAAGGAATCCCGCGACCGCGAAGACCGCGAGCGTCGCGCCGGTCGCGCCACCGGCGTCGTCGCCGTCGCCCCGCGCGATCTGCATCTGCGTGACGGTGAGGGTCCCACCGACCACGGCCAGGGCATCGGCCGTGAAGCCGAGCCCCCGGTGCTTGCGTGCAGCGATCGTGCAGCCCGCCGACGACACGCTCGCGATCAGGAACGCCGCGAGCACGCGACCACGGAACGAGGACCGAGACATCTGCACCGGCTCTGCACGTCGCGCGCCGGTGCGAATGTCACGGTCACGGGATCGCGCGCCGCATCTTCACCAGGGGAAAGCGCACACCATCCGGCAGCTCGTGCTCCACGCGCTCGACCTCGATGAAGCCCAGCGCCTCGTAGAGCACGACGCCCGGCAAGGTCGCGCCGAGTTCGAGCGCGCGGAAGCCGTCGGCGAGCGCGGCGTCGCGACAGACCTCGAAGAGCTGGCGGCCGAGCCCGCGACGCGCGGCGCGCGGATGGACGAAGAACGCGCGGATGCGCGCGGCGTCGCGCGCGGGATCCAGCAGCGGGTCTTCGCCCTTCCACTGATCGCCGCCGTAGAGCGTGGCGCGCTTGCTCCAGCCACCGGCCGCGACAAGGCCGGCCTCGTCCTCGATCACGAAGTACGTGCGATCGGCGATCAGCTGGCTGTCGACGCCGAAGACGAAGCGCAGCGAGCTCTCGAGCTGCGCCGGGCTGTAGAGGTCGCGGTTGAGGCCGCGCACCGACGCCTCGAGCAGCGCGCGGATCGCGGGGATATCGGCAGTGGTCGCGAGGCGCACCATGGCCTCGACCATGGCGGCCCGACCATCCAACGTCAACCGGGCGTATTCGTCGACGGTGAACCCTCACCGTCAGCTCTCTGTCGCGCGGGGCGATCCTGACGCGAACGCGATCACAGGTGCGCGACCGGCGACGCCAGCGACGAGCGCGACCGCGGCTGCGGCGCCGCGCGCACCACCTGGCAAACCCCGGCGGCCCCGCGCCTCGTGGTATGCACGCGCGATGCGCACGTCGATCCTCCTCGCGCTCGCGCCCCTGGTCGCGTGCGGTTCCTCCTCGAAGTCGGCCCCGGTCGTCGCGGCCAAGCCGCCGGTCGTGGCCCCGGCCCAGCCGGCCGCGCCGCCAGCGCCCCCGGCGCCGCCGCCCGAAGATCCGGCGATCGCCAAGAAGAAGCACGACGACGAGGCGCTCGCCCGGGTCCAGACCATCAAGACCGGCCTGTCCGCGCTGCGCGACCTCGCGTTCAAGCAGGAGGTGCCGGCGCAGTTCCAGAGCACCGAGGACTTCCGCACGTTTGTCTCCGCCGAGGTCAAGGGTGACCACAACGCCGATCGCGCGCCCGACATCGCCAAGGCGCTGCTGCAGATCGGCCTGCTCGCGTCGCCGGTCGACCTGAACCAGACCCTCGAGGACGCGATGGTCACCCAGGCCGCCGCGTACTACGACCCGAAGCAGAAGAAGTTCTTCATCGTCATGGTCCCGGCCGACAACCTCGGCCTCGACACGATCGCCGCGCACGAGCTGACCCACGCGCTGCAGGATCAGTACTTCGATCTCACCGCGTACCTCGATCCCAAAGTGCCGCTGAACGACGACCAGGCCACCGCCCGCAAGTTCGTCGTCGAGGGCGAGGCCACGCTCACGATGTTCGCGTACGCCGGCGAGGCGATGGCGGGCGACGCGCTCAAGGGCAAGCACCTGCTCGACCCGGCGTTCCTGCCGATGCTCAAGCCGAGCCTGACGATGGCCGCCAACATGACCATCGACGACTTCAAGGCGATGACCAAGCAACAGGCGCTCGGCGCCAGCGGCATGAGCGACGACATCAAGAAGTCGCTCGACGCGATGGACACGATCCCGCCGGTCATCCTCGTCCCGATGATGGACTCGTACATGAAGGGCTCGCTCGCCGTGCTCGAGGCCTTCCAGGCCGGCGGCTGGGCCGAGGTCGCGAAGCTCTACAGCCACCCGCCGGACTCGACCGAGCAGGTGCTGCACCCCGACACCAAGCTCTACCCCAAGCGCGACGTGCCCAAGAAGGTCACGCTGCCGACGCTGCCCGGCTACACCGAGGTCTACGGCAACACCCTCGGCGAGCTCGAGTGGCGCATCTACTTCGGCCTCTGGAACAAAGACGCCGCCTGCGCGATCGCTGCAGCCGCGGGCTGGGACGGCGACCACTGGAGCGTGGTCACCGACAAGTCCGGCGGCCTGGTCGGGCTGATCGCCACGACCTGGGACACCGCGAGCGAGGCGAAGGAGTTCGCCACGGCGTACCAGGCCTCGGTGGCTGCGCGCTTCCCGAACCAGGAGCGCACGGTGTGGGTCAAGACCAAGGGCGCGAACGTCTACATCGTCGACGGCGGCACCGACGCGACCCTGATCGACAAGCTGGTCAAGGGCGCGAAGGTGAAGTGATCACCAGCTGCCCTGGGTGCGACCGATGAAGTCGTACGGGTAGCCGAGCTCGAAGGAGCTCGCGTCGTCGAGCTCCTTCATGTGCGCCGGCGCGAGCTGCAGCTCGGCCGCCTTGACGTTGTCGTCGAGCTGCGCGACCGACCGCGCGCCGAAGATCACGCTCGTCACCTGCGGCCGCGCGATGAGCCAGGCCAGCGCGACCTGCGCCGGCGTGGCGTTGATCTGCTCCGCGACCGCGACCAGCGCCTCGACGATGCGCCAGTTGCGCTCGTTGTCGTAGCGGCTCATGCGGCCGCCGAGCGCGAGCCGGGCGCCATCGGGCGCTGCCGCGCCGCGCCGGTACTTGCCCGAGAGGAAGCCCGAGGCCAGCGGCGACCACGGCAGGATCCCGAGGCCGTGGCGCCGCGACAGCGGCACGTGCTCGCGCTCGAGGTCGCGCGCGATCAGGCTGTACTGCGCCTGCAGCGTCACGAACGACGCCAGGTGCTGGGTCTTCGAGGTCCACAGGCTGTCGGTCAGGCGGTACGCCGCGTAGTTCGAGCAGCCGGTGTAGAGCACCTTGCCGGCGCGGACCAGATCGTCGAGGGCGCGCAGGGTCTCGTCCTCGGGGACGGTGATGTCCTGCATGTGGATCTGGTAGAGGTCGATGCGATCGGTGCGCAGCCGGCGCAGGCTGTCCTCGGCGCAGCGCATGATCCGGTAGCGCGACGCGCCGCTCTTGTTGGGCCCGTCGCCCATCGTGAAGCGGAACTTGGTCGCGAGCACGACCCGATCGCGCTTGCCCGAGGCCGCGAACCACGACCCGATCACGCGCTCGGACAGACCGTCCTGGCCGTAGACGTCGGCGGTGTCGACGAAGTTGACGCCGGCCTCGAGCGCGCGGTCGAGGATCGCGTGCGACGTGGCCTCGTCGCAGCCGGCCTTGTGCATGAACGACTTCTCGTCGGCCTCGCCGAACGTCATCGCGCCGAGGCAGAGGGTCGACACCCGCGCGCCAGCGGCGCCGAGGTTGCGGTATTCCATCGCGAGCTCCTTGCCGCCAGGAAGCGGCGACCGGACGTTAGCACCGCGCCGCGGATGCGCCTGTCGCTCCCGCGCGCGATCCTCTAGCTTGATCCGATGGCCCCGCGCGCGATCCTGTTCGATCTCGATGGCACCCTCGTCGACAGCGCCGACGACATCGGCGCCGCGTTGACCGCGGCCCTCGCCGACGCCGACGTGCCCCCGCCGACCGGCGCCCTCGTGCGCTCCTGGGTCGGCGGCGGCGCGACCGATCTCGTGCGCAAGGCGATCGCCCACCTCGCGCCCGCCGCGCCGCCGACGATCAACGAGCGCGTGCTCGCGCGCTTCTACGTCCACTACCGCGCGCGGCCGATCGGCGCCACCGCGCTCTACCCCGGGCTCGCGCCGGTCCTCGATCGCCTCGCCGACGCCGGCCGCGCGCTCGCGGTGCTCAGCAACAAGCCCCACGATCTCACCGTGACCATCGCCCACGCCTTGCTCGGCGCGTGGCCGTTCGCGGTCATCGCCGGCGCGCGGCCCGGCCACCCGCTCAAGCCCGATCCCGAGCCGGCGCTGATCGTCGCCGCCGAGCTGGGCGTGCCGCCCGAGGCCTGCGCGCTGGTCGGCGACGCGGTCAGCGATCTCGCGTGCGCCCGCGCCGCCGGCATGATGGCGGTCGCGGTGACCTGGGGCTACCGCCCGCGCGCCGAGCTGGTCGCGGCGATGCCGGCCTTGCTGGTCGACGATCCGGCGGAGCTGCAGGCGCTGGCGTTCTGAATCGAGTGCACCTGCGCGTGGGATGCACGCACCGTTGCACTCGCGGCGCGCGGCGCGCGCTGCCGCAAGAACTCCAGCCGGTTGGACGCGCGCGCCCCTGGTATGCGAGCTGCACTGATGCCCCGCATGCTGTCTCTCTCGCGTGTCTCGCATCGCGCCCGGATCGCCGTCGCGCTCGTCCTGTTCATCGCCGTCGCGGCCTGCAAGAAGGACCCGGCCGCCGCCGAGGCCGAGGCGGTCAAGGCCGCGACCCAGGCGACCGGCGCCGCGCTCAAGAAGTTCGGCACCGACTTCGCGCGCCTCGAGGGCGAGATCGAGCCGCTGCGCACCGCGAATCCCGCCCAGGCCGCGACACGGATCCGCGCCGACATCGTGCCGATGCTCGACGCGATCGCCACCGGGCTCGACACCGCGGCCGCCGCCGAGGAGCGCTACGTCGCGGTCGCGACCGGCGACGAGCAGGCGATCGCCGGCATCCGCAAGAACATCGCGGTGCACCGGCGCCAGGCGGGGGCGTTCGCGGACCTCCGCGACGGCTACGGCAAGGAGGCCGACCTGCTGACGAAGGGACCGCTCACGATCGACGACAAGCGCGAGATCGGCAAGGCGCGGCTCGCGGCGGCGCAGCGCACGCAGTGACGGCTACTGGACGGTGGCCTTGGGGATCCGCGCCGCGTGCCACTTCTTGAGGTCGCGGCGGCGCAGCAACCAGTGGACCAGCGCGAACGCACCGGCAAACGCCACGCCGGTGAGCCCGAAGATGAACCGCCCCGCGCCGCGATCGCCGCGCGCGTAGTCGGCGCCGGCCAGGCTATCGGTCACGAAATACGCCACCGCACCCACCGCGATGCCCGCGACCAGCGCGAGGACCAGGCGGTTGAGGCGCCCGCGGTGGTCGAGCAGATCCTCGGGCGGATAGTCGCGCATCGCTCGCCGCGGGCTACGCGCTCGCGGTCTTCGACTTCTTCTCGAAGTCCATGCGCGCCTTCTGGATGTCGCCCATCATGCCGAGGACGAGGCGCGGATCGGTGAAGACGTTGAGCTTGGGGGCCAGCGCCTTGGCGTACCGATCGAAGTACAGCAGCTGCTTCGTGATGAGGATGAACTCCTTCGGCATCTTCACGCGGTGGCGAGTCGCGGTCTTCTGGATGCCGGGGAGGAAGTCGGCGTAGTTGACCTCGGCGAACGACAGGCGGAGGAGCGGGCTGTAGGTCTCGCCCAGGTCCTTCACGAAGTCGTCCATCTTGAGGCCCTTGGGCGTGCCGGCCATCTCGCAGATGATCTCGGCCAGCCGGCGGTAGTTGCCGCTGGCGAACGCGATCATGTAGTCGGTGACGAGGAAGCGCTCCTTGTCGCCGAACCGGCCAACGATACCGAAGTCGAGGAAGCCGATGTCCGCCGAGTCGAGCAGCATCAGGTTGCCGGCGTGGACGTCGCCGTGGAAGAAGCCGTAGAACACGACGCACTGGAACCAGGCGCGCAGGCCGGCGACCAGCTGGAGCTCGCCGTCGATGCCGCGGGCGCGGATCTCGTCGTACTGATCGACGCGCACGCCGACGAACCGCTCCATCACCAGCACCTTGCGGGTGGTGAGGTCGTGGTGCGGGACCGGCGCCTTGATGTTCTTGTGGCCGAGCTCGGCCATGATCTGGTTGAACTTGTCGAGGTTCGCGGCCTCCTTGCGGAAGTCGAGCTCCTCGGTCAGCGTCGCGGTGAAATCGTCGATGATGCCGACCGGGTTGGCCAGCTCGGCGTCCTTCTTCAGGCGGGCCACGATGCGCGCCATCATCCGCATGATCTTCATGTCGGACTCGCAGCGCTGGATGATGCCCGGGCGCTGGACCTTGATGACGACCTTGGTGCCGTCGTCGAGGGTCGCGGTGTGGACCTGGGCGATCGACGCCGACGCCAGCGGCTTCGGATCGATCTCCTTCAGGTGGCTGGCGTGATCCGCGCCGAGCTCGGCGACCAGCGTCGCCTCGACCTGCTCGAACGGGAACGGCCGCACGCGATCGAGGACCTTCGCGAACTCCTTCACGTAGCGATCGGGGAACATGCCCGACGACGACGCGATGATCTGGCCGAACTTGATGAAGGTCGGGCCCATGTCCTCGCAGAACATGCGGAGCAGCTGCGGCCGCGACAGCCGTTCGTACGGCTTCCCGCGCAGCTTGTACCAGAGCTTGCGCAACCGCGTGACGTCGAGCAGCCAGAGGCCGACGTACTTGCTGGTGCGCAGGCTGAACGCCCAGATCCGCCGTGGCACGGGCAGCGCCACGGACAGGAGGAACAGGAACCCCACGACCGAAAGAAAGATGATCCAGAACACCGGGAGCCGAGGGTACACCGAGGCGCGGTCGGGTGGGTGAGAGGAGTGCGTGCGCGCGCGCGCCCGCTATACTGCGCCCGCGCATGATCGGCCGAGTCGTCCCCCTCCTCCTCGTCGCCGCCGCCGCCGCGGGCTGCGATGACTTTGCGACCCCTGCTCAGCTGACCAAGCCAACGGTCCTCGCGGTGATCGCGGACCCGCCGATCGTGGCGCCGGGCGCGTCGGCCGCGATCTCCGTGGCGATGGCCGGCCCCGACGGGCCGATCGCGGGCCCGACGGTGACCTGGTCGCTGGCCGAGACCTACCCCGGCATCGCGCCGTTCGGGACGATCACCCCCACGGCCGACGGCGCCGCGACCTACGCCGCGCCCGATCCGCTGCCGCCCCTGCCCGACAAGGTCCCGCCGGTGGTCACGATCCAGGCAGCCATCGGCGGCGACACGCCGATCACCGCGCTCATGGCGATCGGCGTGGTCGCGGTGCCGTCGGCCAACCCGGTCATCGACGCCCTCACCGTCGCGGGCGCGACCGGCGACACCGCCACGATCACCCACGGCGCCACCGTCGACGTCGCCGCGATGATCACCCCGGCGGCCGACGACACCACGAGCTTCGCGTGGTACTCGACCGCCGGCGAGATCGAGCGCTATCAATCGAACCCGACGACCCTGGTCGCCCCCGCTGAGCCGGGCTCGGGCTGGATCTACGTGGTCGTGCGCGACGGCAAGGGCGGCGCCGCGGTCCGCTCGATCGCCGTGACCATCAACTGATGCTCACCACCCACCGCGCGGGGCCGTACACCGTCCGCGGCGTGTCCGTCGGCGGGGTCTACACCAGCCTGCAGGTGCCCGAGCTCGACGTGCTGTTCGACGTCGGCGCGCCGCTGCGCACGCTGACCGGCGCCGGCACGCTCGCGCTGTCCCACGGTCACGCCGATCACGCCGGCTCGCTCGCCGCGTTCCTCGGGATCCGCGCGCTGCACGGCCAGCACAAGCCGCTGCGCGTGGTCATGCCCGCGGAGATCGTCGACGACGTCCGCGGCGCGCTGACCGCGATGTCCGCGCTGCAGCGCTGGCCGCTCGAGATCGAGGCCATCGGCATGCAGCCCGGCGACGAGATCGCGCTCAAGGGCGATCTGCGGCTGCGCGCGTTCAAGACCTACCACCCGGTGCCGTCGCTGGGCTACGCGGTGGTGCGGCGGGTGTCGAAGCTCAAGCCCGAGTTCGCGCACCTGCCGGGCGCGGAGATCGGCGCGCGCCGCAAGGCCGGCGAGCCGCTGTTCGACGAGCTGACCCACGTCGAGCTGGTCTACGCGACCGACACGCTGGTGCAGGTGCTCGATCGCGAGCCGGCGCTGGCCGAGGCCCGCGTGCTGATCCTCGAGTGCACGTTCCTCGACGATCGCAAGTCGCGCGACGCCGCGCGCGCCGGCTGCCACATCCACCTCGACGAGCTGATCGATCGCGCCGAGCTCATCACCAACCCGCACGTCGTGCTGATGCACTTCTCGCAGCTCTACCGGCCCGACGAGATCCGGCCGATCCTCGCCCAGCGGCTGCCGCCCGATCTGATGGCGCGGGTCATCCCGTTCGTGCCCGACGGCAAGTACTGGCCGGGCTGACTAGCGCGCAGGCTTCGCGGGCTTCGCGGGCGCGGGTGGCGCCGCGGTCAGCGGGATGAGCGCGGCCTCCTCGTAGTCGTAGCCGCCGCAGCCATCGCCGATCGAGATCTGGCTCGCGACCAGCACGCCGAACGGCAACCACGCCGCCCAGGCGCCGTAGCCCGTGGGCAGCGCGACCTCGCCGAGCACGCGGTTGCCGGTCACCACGCGCGCGTGGTCGCTGGCCATCACGACGCCGAGGCGCGTCCCCGGGAACACGCCCTTGCGCTTGCCGCCGTCGCTGTCGAGGGTGATGCGCGCGATGCCGTCGGTGCTCATGCCCAGCGCGCGCAGCCCGCGCTCGAGCGCCGGGCCGCTGATCGCGCCCTCGCGGATCAGCACGCGGCCGGTCGCGACGTCGACGATCTCGAGCGAGCTCGAGCCCGCGTCCTCCGCCATGCTGTTGCCCAGCGTGGCCACGCGCGCGTAGAGCCCGAGCTCGGGCGACGCCGCCACGCCGAGCGTGGTCAGCGCCGGCCCGGTCGCGGTGCCCGGGGTCTTCGCGTCCAGCGCGCGCAGCGCCGGCGCGTCGCCCAGCGGCATCAGGTCCGGATCGACGACGACGCGCCACGCGACTAGCCGCGGCTCGGTCGCCGCGAGCGTCACCAGCGTGGTGATCGCCGCGTCGCGGTGGCCACCGCGCGCCTGGGCCGAGGCC
>JAIOQA010000201.1 GCA_021413675.1 Deltaproteobacteria bacterium
CAGAACCCGCTCAACCGCATCGACCCCACGGGGCACACCGATGAGCCGACGCGGCGCATCGACTGCGACGCCGACGTCAGGGGGCGCGACTACCTGGACCCGCAGGACCACGACAGTGCCGCAATCCCGTTCGACAGCGAAGTGCGAGGGCCCGGCTCGGAGATCAACGCGCGCTTCGAGCTCACGAGTCGGCCCGACCTCCTGCAGAGGGTGAACGATGCGACCGCCCTGTCCCGACTCCCCCTCTCGGCCGACGGAACCCTGAGCGGAGACCACAGAATCCCGAACGACGTACGCGCGTTCGTCGCGGCATCGGCGGTCGCCGGCATCGCCCTTGGGGGCTCGGCGGGCATGGCCCTCCTGGGACCACGAGTCGCGAGCACCGTCCCAGTTGCCGCGAGGGGTGGAGGCATCCTCTTGACCAATCCCGGACTCGGCCATGCGCTTCTGCAGAGCCTCCCGGCGATCTCCGGAGTGTGGTACGTGCTCCTCCACGGCGGCGGTGCAGTGACAGACGCCACCGGTCGACTACTGGGAATCCACACACCTGAGGAGGTCGCAGCAAGGCTCAAGGCCGCAGGTTACCGGGCTGGCGATCTTGTCCAGATGGTTCAGTGCCACGGAGGCGCGGTCTGCGCTTCAGGGCCCTTCGCGATGCACGTCGCGAACGCGCTGGGACGAGGCAGTATGGTGATCGGGTTCTTTGAACTCGTGGAACTCTACCACGGAGGAATCAGCACCCCAGTCATCCTGCAGGATCTCCCGAACATATTCTTCAGGGGAGCGAGCCCCGGCTACTACCATTTGATGCAGCGCAGCGTAGTCCCCGAAGGCCGCATATTCTTCGGAAAGTAGCCCTCGGAGAGTGGCAGTCGACGGGGATACCCGGCGCCGCGCCGAATCGATGCGTCGATGCCACTCGGTTCGCCGCGCCCCCGCCGGCCGACGAGCAATGAGGACGACCGGGCGCGGTAGTGGAGCACCACCTCGGCATCGCCCGATGCCCCGCCGAGCGCAGCTCGCGCCCCGCCCGTTCCGTCCGTGCCCGGCCACGTGACCGCCTTGGCTCCGGCCTGTCCGGCGACCTACGACGACAGGCATGATCGGATTCCACCGATCGAGAGGTAGCGGAGCCGGTCGACCGCTGGCCGACCACGTCGCGGAGCGGTCGTCCTCCGCTGCAAGCCACGAATGATCCCCGCGGAGTGGCTGCGCACGCGTCCTGCAAGAGCCCCCCGCATCCCTCACCGGGTCGGCGCTGCCGGCTGCTATCGAGAGAGGCTTCCGAGTTCTGACGAGTCCGTCGCCGTTCCGCCACCGCCCAACGAGGTCACGTCATGCGGCCACTCGCCCTTGCCTCCGACACGCCCCCCACGCTCGCCGACTGGCTCGCCGTCACCGCCTCGCGCGTCCTCGCGCTGCGCGACGGGCGCACCCCGCCGGGCGGCGCGAACCGTCGGCCGGCCCCGTCAGCCGACGGTGCGTGGACGCGACTCGTCACCGACGCCGGGCTCGCCCCCGAGGCGGCGCGCGCGCTCGAGTGCCTGGTCGCCGGCGAGCGCGACATCCTCGCGGGACGCGCCCTCGATCGGCTCGCCCGCGACGCCGGCCCCGCGGGCACCGAGGTCCAGGCGATCGCGACGGTGCTCGACTACCTCGGCATTCCCCCCGATACGACCCTGGCGCTGTTCGCGCCCGGGGCCGAGCTCGCGCGCTGGGGCCTGGTGACGGTCAGCGGCGAGGGCCGCGTCGCCTCGCGCCGGATCATGGTCGCGCCGCGCCTCGTGGCGCACCTGCGCGGCGACGCGCTGCCACCGGTCGAGGAGCCACCGCTCGAGCGGGTCGGGGCGTCACCCCTGGCGCAGCTCACGCTCCCAGCCGGCATCGCTGACGAGGCGCGCGCTCACGCATCCGCGCTGGCGCGATCGCCGTGGTGGCTCATCGGCCCGCGCAGCACCGGCAAGCGGACCGTGGCGGCCAGCGCGCTCGCCGAGACCGGCCGCGCGCTGCTGCAGCTCCGTATGCGCGACGCGCTTGCCGCCGACCGCCCGCGCCTGCTCGCGCTGCTCGCGCGCGAGGTGCTGCTGAACCGCGCGGCGATCGCGCTCACCGACCTCGATGATGCGGTCAGCGGGCGCGACGACGCCCTGCCCGGCCTGGTCCGCGCGCTCTACCGCGCGGGCATCCCGCTGGTCCTCACCTCGACGATGACGCCGGCGCTGGCGAGCTTCGACACGCCGCTCGCGCTGACCGAGCTCCGCGCGCTGGAGCCGAGCCAGCGCACCGACCGCTGGCGGCGCGAGCTCCCCACCCTCGCCGGCGCCGACGAGATCGGCGCGAGGTATCGCCTGGCCCCGGGGCGGATCGTGCGCATCGCGACGCGGGTCCGCGCGCGGACCGCCGCGCCGACGCTGCACGACGTCGCCGCCGAGGTCTCGGCCGAGGTCTCGCAGCAGGTCACGGTGCTCGGCGATCGGGTCCAGGTGACCCAGCACTGGGGCGACCTCGTGCTGCCGCCGACGACCCTCGACGCCGCGCGCGAGATGGTCGCGCGGGTCCGCGGCCGGCATCAGGTCCTCGCGACCTGGGGCTTCGCCGACAAGCTGCAGAAGGGCCTCGGCGTCTCGGCGCTGTTCGCCGGCGCGCCCGGCACCGGCAAGACCATGGTCGCCGGGATCATCGCGCGCGAGCTCGGCCTGGAGCTGTACCAGATCGATCTCGCGCGCGTGGTCTCCAAGTACGTCGGCGAGACCGAGCGCAACCTCGGCGCCGTGTTCGACGCCGCCGAGGCCGGCAACGTGATGCTGCTGTTCGACGAGGCCGACGCCCTGTTCGGCAAGCGCACCGAGGCGAAGTCGTCGAACGATCGCTACGCCAACCTCGAGATCAACTACCTGCTCCAGCGGCTCGAGCGCTTCGAGGGCGTCTGCGTCCTGACCACCAACCTCGCGGGTTCGATCGATCCCGCGTTCCGACGCCGCCTGAGCTTCCGGATCGACTTCCCCGTGCCCGACGTCGAGGAGCGCGCCGAGCTGTGGTGCCGGGCGTTTCCCGACGCGGCGCCGGTCGCCCACGACCTCGACGTCGACGCGCTCGCCGCGCGCTACGAGCTGGCCGGCGGCTACATCCGCAACGCGGCGCTGCGCGCGGCCTACCTGGCCGCCGCAGCCGGCTCGGTCATCACCGCACCCATCGTCGAGCGCGCCGTCGCGCTCGAGTACCACGACGCCGGCAAGCTCTCGACCGGCGGGCGTCTCTCGTGACCACGCACCCCCGAAGGAGTCCCCGATGATGGAATGGCTGTTCGAATCGTCCCAGCACGCCCGCGAGCGCAAGCAGCGCGAGGGCGAAGTCACGCACGCCGATGCCGCCCAGCAGCGCGCGACCGCCGAGGAAGGCGGCGTCGGCCTCGACCGCGATCACCTCGAGCTCTACGACCGCGTCGCCCACAACATCGCCGCCAAGCTCGACGGCGTGCTCCTGGCGCAGGCCGAGCGCATCCTGGCGGCGCAGTGGCGTCCGCTGCGCGCGGGCCACGACGGCGAGGCCGGCAGCCTCGCGGCATTCGATAGCCTCGAGCACGACGTGATCCAGCCGGCGATGGAGGCGGTCTACGTGCGCACGCGGCAGGCGCTCGAGCGCGCGGGCCTGGCGGAGATCGATCGGATCGGCGGCAATGCCGACATGATCGCGGGCTTCCGCGAGGACTTCCTGTTCGAGACCTCGTTCCGGCTGTGCGGCCAGTCGGACCACTCCATGGCGCGCGCCGTGCTAGATGGATACTTGATGCCACGGCTGCCCGACACCGAGCGTGACAGCGCGAACGCGGCATAGGGTCCCGCGGGCGGTGGCGGCGATCGTCGCGATCGCCGCCTGCCAGGGCGATCGCCGCGCGCCGCTCAGCGCGCCGACCCACGATCCGCGCGCGTTGCGCGTGGCGTTCGATCAGGCGATCGCGACCCTCGACCCGGTCGATGCCAACAGCGAGCCATCGCTGGCCGTCCTCGCGCACACCTGCGACACGCTGGTCGCCTACCGGCCCGCGCGCGAGCTCCTCGATCGAACCCTCGGCGGGGGCGACGACCTGGTCCCGCAGCTGGCCACCTCCTGGACGATCTCGCCGGACGGGCTCGACTATGCGTTCGAGCTCCGCGACGCGAGATTTCCCGACGGCCAGCCGCTCACGTCCGCCGTCGTCAAGCGCTCGCTCGAGCGCGTCTCCCACTCGGAGACGTCACCGTTCGGGTCGTTCCTCTCGGCGCTGCGCGATAGCGAGGCGATCGAGGCCCCGGATCCGCGTCACGTCGTGTTCCATCTGGCCCACGCGGACCCGACCTTCCTGTACGTGCTCGCGATGAAGATGGCGGCGCCGGTGTCCACGCCTGCCCCCGGTGGTTCGCCGCAGGACCCGGGATGCATCGGTCCGTTCGTGGTCGAGCGATGGGATCCAGGCATCGAGCTGGTGCTCGCGCGCACGCCCGGATACTGGGACACGCGCGCGCATGGGGTCGATCGCATCGAGATCCAGGAGCAGGTGCCGCTGGAGAGCGCCATGCTCCTGTTCGAGCGCGGCGATATCGATCTGCTGGACCGGCCGGCCGCCCCGGACTACCTGTGGCTGCGCTCGCGGTCCGACTGGGCGCCCTACCTCCTCGCGCGGCCCGCGCTCAACACCGCCGGCCTGGTCCTGGACACCGCAGCGGGGCCGTTCGCCGACCGTCGGGTTCGCGAGGCCGTGAGCCAGGCGATCGATCGCAGCCACCTCGCCCGGCTGCTCCAGGCACGCGTCCTCATCGCGGGCAGCCCGACGCCGCCGATCCTCGCCGGTCACGACGCTCGTGTCGCCCCACCGCCGCACGACGTCGAAGGGGCGCGAGCGCTCCTCGCGCAGGCCGGCTACCCCGACGGCTTCGAGGTCGACTTCGTGACCTTCCAGAGCGACGAGCAGCGCGCCATCTCCGCATCGATCCAGGCCGACCTCGCGGCGATCGGCATCCGCGCGCAGGTCCGCGCCCTCGGCTTCGCGGCGTACTACGCCGAGCTCGCCCAGCCGTCACCGACGCGGGTCGCGTTCGTCGCCTGGAGCTTCGATCTCCCCGACCCGCGCGGCATGCTCGAGCCGCAGTTCCACAGCCGCTCGATCGTTCCCGGCCAGGTCTCCAATCTCGCGCGCTTTGCCGACGCGACCGTCGACAAGCTCCTCGATGACGCGGGCGCCGCGGTCGCGATGGACCGCCGCGCCGCGCTCTACGCCAGCGTGGACCGCGCGCTCGCGCGTGAGGTCCCGTGGGTTTGGCTCTATCACTACGTCTACGTCGAGGCCCGGCAGCCCTACGTCCAGGGCTACACGCCGCATCCGATCTGGGGACGCGACTTCCGCGACGTCCGGATCGCGCGCCAGCCCGGCGGCGAGTGATCGGCTGTCACGCGCACAGGTGCCGCCGCCCATTGCCCGCGCCCCCGGGTTGACGCGAAACTGCGTACGATGAGCGACGCGCCCACGGCGCCGGGGACGCTCACCTCGGCCACGCCTGCGACCGCGGCCCCTCGCTGGGGGCTCGCCGTCGTGCATTCGCCCGATGCGGCGCTGATGCACCGCCATGTCCCGGTCGGGGATGGCCTGGTGATCGGGCGGCTGGCCGCCAGCGATCGCCATCTCAGCGTCGGCGATCCGCGGCTCTCGCGCGAGCACGCCGAGATCGTCCCGTCCTCGGAGCGCAGCGATGCGTTCGTCATCACCGACCGCGCGAGTCGCAACGGGACCTTCGTCGATGCGACGCGCGTGACGACACGTCCGCTCCGCCCGGGTGCGATCGTGCGCGTAGGCGACACGCTGTTCGAGTTCGGGCCGCTCGCGCAAGCATCGCTGCCGCTCGTCGAGGATCCAGCGTTGATCGGCCGCGCACCGGCCTTCCGCGCGGTCCTGGCACGGCTCGCTCGCGTCGCCGCGACCGACGTCGTCGTGCTGCTCACCGGCGAGACCGGTACGGGCAAGGAGGTCGTCGCGCGACGCCTGCACGAGCTGAGTGGACGGCCGGGCCCGCTCATCGCGGTCAACTGCGCAGCGCTCCCCGCCGAACTGGTCGAGTCCACGCTCTTCGGCCATCGCCGCGGTGCGTTCACCGGCGCGACCTCGGAGTCGCCGGGGTTCTTCGGCGAGGCGCGTGGAGGCACGCTCTTCCTCGACGAGATCGGCGAGCTGCCGCTGGCGCAGCAGGCGAAGCTGCTCCGCGTGCTCGAGAACCACGAGTACGCCCCCGTCGGCTCCGCATCGATCATGCGCAGCGACGCCCGCGTCATCGCGGCGACCAACACCGACCTCCCGCGCGCGGTCGCCGACGGCCGCTTCCGCAACGATCTCCTCGCCCGGCTCGCCGGGGCCGTCATCGAGCTGCCGCCGCTCCGCGCGCGTCGCTCGGACATCCCGCTGCTGGCGCGGCGCTTCCTCGCGGAGCTCGCGCCTGGGCGAAAGCTGACGCTCAGCGCGTCGGCCATCGAGCGGCTCGTGCTGTCGCCCTGGAGCCGCAACATCCGCGAGCTGCGAACCGTCATGCAGCGCATCGTGCTCGGCGACGGTGGCGACCGCGAGATCGGCGTCAGCGATCTCGAGCTCGGCGCGCCGCCGCCACCCGCGGTCGCGCGCGAGCGCTCGCGGGCAACCGAAGCGCGCCCCGCCGCCGACGACCTCGCCGAGGTCCTGGCCCGTCACCGCGGCAACGTCAGCAAGGTCGCCGCGCACTACGGCAAGGACGTCAAGCAGGTCTATCGGTGGATGCAGCGCTACGCGCTCAGCCCCGATGCGTTCCGCGAGGTGCAGTAGTGGCGACGACGCGCAACGGGCAACTCGCCGCCGGCACCATCATCGATCATCGCTACGAGATCGAGCAGTTCGCAGGGACCGGCGCGATGGGCACCGTCTATCGCGCCCGCGACCGTGCATCGGGTGCCCGGGTGGCGATCAAGGTGTGCCACCGCCGGCTCGGACAGACCGCCGACCCGGCGCGGTTCCGACGCGAGGCGGCGCTCCTCGCGAGCGTCCAGCACGCGAACATCGTGGCCTACCTCGCCCACGGTGCGACCGACGCGGATGACCTCTTCATCGCGATGGAGTGGCTGAGCGGCGAGACCCTCGCGCGGCGACTCGCCCGATCCGCGCTCGCGTTGACCGAGGTCGTCGAGCTGGGCGTCCAGCTCGCGCGTGCGTTGTGCGCGACGCACGCGCTCGGCATCGTCCACCGCGACCTGAAGCCGGCCAACCTGTTCCTCGTCGACCATCGCCTCGACCGCGTGAAGCTGATCGACTTCGGGATCGCCCGCGACCTGAGCGCGCCCGAGCGCGTGACGAGCACGGGCGTGATCCTCGGGACGCCCGGCTACCTCGCCCCCGAGCAAGCGCGCGGCGATCGCGCGATCGACACCGCCGCGGACATCTTCTCGCTCGGCTGCGTGCTGTACGAGAGCTTGACCGGAGAGCCGCCCTTCGGCTGGCACGACGTCGCCGACGTCCTGAGCAGCACGCTCCTCGCCGAGCCCAGGCGCCTCGCCGCGCGCCGTCCACTCGCCCCCGCTGCGCTGGTCGCGCTCGTCGAGCGCATGCTCGCGAAGGACGCCGTGCTCCGCCCCCGCGACGCGCACGCGGTCCTGTCCGAGCTGCGCGCGTTGCCGCCGATGCCCAAAGACGAGCCCGTGGTCGCCGCCCTGCCCGCGGCGACCGAGCAAGAGCAGCGCCTCCTGTGCGTGATCGCCTGCGAACCACCGCCGACCGACGGCGACCGATTCAGCACCCTCCCGGCGACCAACGAGGACCCGCGGCGGACCTGGCGCGCCGCCCTCCGCACGGACCTGGGTCGCCTGGGGGCGGACCTCGAATGGCTGCCCGGCGGCGCGCTGATCGCGACGGTCTCGCACGCGGGCGCGGCCACCGATCAGGTCGCGATGGCAGCGCGCGCGGCGCTCCTGCTCCACCAGCGGTGGCCAGACGCGTCGATCGCCCTCGGCACCGGGCGCGGCGCGGCGCCTGACGGCTGGGCCGCGCGCGGCGAGGTCGTCGAGCGCACGCGCCTGGTGGCCCGCACTGCGGCAGGCTCGCCGGCGACCCTCGGGATCTGGATCGACGATCTGTCCGCGGGCCTGCTGCGCGATGCGCGCTTCGTGATCGAGCGCGCGCAGCTCGTGCGCGAGGAGATCCCTGACGACGAGCCCCGCCCGCTGCTCGGGCGACCGTCGCTGTTCGTGGGCCGCGATCAGGAGATGGCGATCCTCGATGCGCTCGTCGCCGGTTGCAGCCAGGAGCAGGAGGCGCGCGTCGGCCTGGTGCTCGCCCCGCCAGGCGTGGGCAAGACGCGCCTGCGGCAGGAGTTTCTTCGGCGACAGGCAGGCCGCCAGACGCTGCTCGGGTTGGGAGACATCATGGATGCCAGCTCGCCGTACGCGGTGCTGGCCGACGCCCTGCGCCGCTTCGGCGACCTCGCGCCCGGCCGCAGTCCAGGCGAGCTCCGCGCCCAGCTCGTCGAGCGCCTCGGGCGCCACCTCCCCCCTGAGAGTGGCAGTGCCACCTGCGAGTTCCTCGGCGAGCTGTGCCAGGTGCCGTTCCCCGATGACGAGCGCCCGCACCTCCGCACGGCCCGCAGCGACCCCGCCGTGATGGCCGAGCGGATCGAGGAAGCCTTCATCGCGTTCCTCCGCGGCGAGTGCACCCATCAACCGCTGCTGCTGGTGCTCGAGGATCTGCACTGGTCAGATGCGCTCTCGATCAAGCTGGTCGACGCCGCGCTGCGCGAGCTCGCCGATCGCCCCTTGCTCGTGCTCGCGTTCGCGCGCCCGCAGCTGCGCGACCAGTTCCCACGGCTCTGGGCGACCCATCGGGTCCAGGAGATCGCCCTCGCGGGGCTGGGGCGACGCGCCGCCGAGCGCCTGGTGGTGCACTCGCTCGGCAACGAGGTCCCCACGGCAGCGCGCGCGCGGCTGATCGAGCAAGCGAGCGGCAACACGCTGTTCCTCGAGGAGCTCATCCGCGCGCACGCGGGTGGTCGCGGCGACGCGGTGCCCGCGACCGTGCTCGCGATGCTGCAGGTCCGCCTCTCGCGCCTCGATCCACTGCCGCGGCGGATGCTGTGCATCGCCAGCGTCTTCGGGCAGACGTTCTGGCGCGGCGGGCTGCTCACGCTCGTCGGCGGCCTGCACTTCGATGACGAGCTACGCGCGCTCGTTGATGGCGAGCTGATCGAGCCGAGCCCGATGCGCAGCGGCCCTCGCTATCCCGACGAGCGCGAGTACGGCTTTCGCCACGCGCTGATGCGCGACGCCGCCTACGCGCTCCTGTCCGAGGACGAGCGGTGCGTGGCGCACCGGCAAGCGGGCCAGTGGCTCGAGCAGGTCGGCGAGCGCGATCACGCGGTGCTCGCCGAGCACTATCGGCTCGGCGCGGTCGCCGACCTGGCGACGCACCACTACGTCCGCGCCGCCGACCAGGCGCTCGCGAACGCCGATGGCCACGCCGCGCTCGCGCTCGCCACGCGCGGCCTCGCGTGTGGCGCCGATGGCGACGTCCACGCCGCGCTGCGATCACTGCAGGCCCAGGCCACCTTCCTCAGTGACGCCGCGCTGTGTCGCGCAGCCGGCTTCGAGGCCTTGCCCGCGCTCCCGATCGGCGGCCCGCGCTGGTGCCGCACGATGGCCGCGCTGCTGTTCGTCAGCGTGATGAATGCCGAGCGCGAGACCTTCGCCACGCTGACGACGCGCCTCCTCGAGGTCGCGCCCTCGCCCGACGCGGTCACGCTCTACCTCGAGGCGCTGTCCTACGTCCTCGGGTGTGTCGGCCTGCTGGGAATCCGCGCGCTCGCGGTCGCGGCGATCGTGCGCATCGATCAGATCGTCGCGTCCACGCCGGCGATGGATGCGCTGGCCCAGGCCTGGGTCGCGAACTCCCACTTCTACTTCCTGCGGAACTTCGAAGCGGATCCGTGGGCGACCCTGCGGGTCGGCGAGGAAGGCGTCGCGCGCGCGACCGAGAGCGGTGCGCTGCGCCTGCTCACGCTCCTGCAGTCCACGCTCGGCATGCAGCACGAGGAGATGGGGAACCCCGCGATCGCGACGCAGTACGTCCGGGCGGCCCTCGCGCGCGCCCGCAAGCTGCGCGACCCGGGCCTCATCCTTCACGCCGGCGCCGACCTGGCGCGTCTCCTGGCAGGGCGAAGCGATGCGCACGGCCACGTCGAGGCGACCGCGCTGATCGCGGAGCTCCTCGGCTACGACGGCGTCAGCCCCGTGCATCGCGGCCTCCTCGACACCGCGCGCGCGCAGATCGAATGGCATCGCGGCGACGTCACCAGCGCCACGGCGAGCGCCGAAGCCGCGAGTGCGCTGCTGCGCCCCTTTCCGCTGCTGCGGTTCTCCGCGATGGCGATCCAGGCGCGCGGGCTGGTCGCCGCGGGCCTCGTCGCCGACGCCCTCGCGGTCTGCGACGAGGGTGCGGCCCACCTGCACCGCCTGGGCGGCGGCTGCACCGAGGTGACGCTGCGACTCGCGATCGCCGAGACCCGCCTCGCCGCGGGCGATCGCCGCGACCTGGGCCTCGTGGGCGCGCGCCTGGGCGCCCGCGCAGCGTGCATCCCCGACGAGGCCGCGCGGACGCGCTTCCTCGCCGAGGTCAGCGACCACCGGCGCATCCTCGAGTTGACGCGCCAGTACGTCGACTAGCAGCGCTACGGGTGGCTGCTCGGGTCGGCCGGGTCCGTGCCAGCCAGGACCTCGTCGCCATCGCGCGCGCCATCGAGATCCCGATCGATGCCGACGCGCTCGCCCGCGCCTGGCGGCACGCAGGTGTACGTCAGCTCGTGCCCCGAGGACGCGACCCAGCTCCGCAGCGCGGTGTCGCTGATCGGCGCGAGCGCCACGCGGTTCCGCGTGAACTGCCCGGCGCCGATGTAGAGGAAGCCGACCTCGAAGCCCAGGGCGCTGCCCTTCGCGACCAGATCGCACTCACCGGCCTCGGCGCGCGCCCGCAGCAGGTCGATGCGCGCATTGGCCACGGCGCCGTTGGTCGCGGTCAGCGTGATGTCCTGACCGACGATGGGCGCGAGGTTCGAGTCGTAGGCGAGCAGGAAGCTCTCGAGCGCGCGGCGCGGCGCGTCGCCCGCCTCGCCATCGGCGAAGCCACCGGGGTTGAAGCCCAGGAACGAGTTCTGGCTCGAGGTATCGCGGGCGTGGAAGCGGAACAGCGTGTCGTGGCTGCCATCGTGGAGGTAGCCGAACCCGCGCACCTGATCCCCCGTGAACGAGAAGAACGGCGGGTTGTGGAAGTCGAACACGGGATTCGCGGCCATCCCGAACATGCCGACCTTCTGATACATGTTCCGCAACTGCGGCATCTTGAATGCCTGCGGCAGCGGCAGCGCCGAGAACCGTCCGTCGCTACCGAAGAAGCCAGGCGACTCGACGCCGTACTGTGCGTTGCCGAGCGGATCGAGCACGTGGCAGCTCGCGCACGGGCCGGCCACGTCGTTGGGCAGCGAGAAGTACAGATCACGCCCGGCCTGCTGCTCCGCGTTCAACGAGTTGTCGAGGCTGCGGATCGGGTTGGGCGGATACGTCATCGTCAGTGCGAAGTCCGCGAACTGCTGCACCTCGGTCTCGGGTAGCAGGGCATCGCGACCGAGCAGGCCGACGAACGCGACGCGGAACTTTCCGAACGCCTCCTGCTCGTCGAACATGCCGGTGTCTGGCTGGGCACCGGGCGCGCCGACGCTGCCGCCGGTGCGGTCACCGCGCCAGTGCATCGGGCCGTGGTTCGCCATGCCGCGGAGGCTCTGCGTGGTCATCGGCCCCTTCAGCGCGGCGAACGCCTCGGCCTGGCCGAAGAACGGCGGGCGCAGCGACGGCGGCCCTGGGAAGCCCGGGAACGTCGACGGGAACACCCCGAGGCACGGGTCGGTCGGGCTCGCGCACGTGGGCATCGGCGCGTTCATCGCGTCCGGGTCGCCGAGGTCCCACGCCAGCGAGTCGAAGTCGCCGAAGACGTGGCAGCTCGCGCACGCCGAGTCGCCGCGGCTCGAGGTATGCGCGGCGTCGTACATGAAGCGGCGCCCGGTGACGACCTTGGCCGGCTCCGGGTTGTACATCGCCACGTGCCCGGTCTCGGCCTTGGTCGTCGTGTTGACGATCGAGATCGAGTTGTCGAAGCGGGTCAGCACGTACATGCGCGCGCGCGCCTCGTCGAGCACCAGCCCGGTCGGGCCACCGCCGCTCACCGGGATCTGGTCGCTGGTCTGCGGCACGAACGTGTCGGCCTCGAGCTCGGCGGTCCGGTAGATCGCGACCTTGCTCGAGCCGAGCGCCGCGACATACATCGTGGTGCCATTCGCGGTCACCGCGACCCCGGTCGGCAGCGCCACGCTGCGGCTGTTCTCGCTGTTCGGCACGGCCGCGAACGGCGCGGCGTAGTTGATGTGCTTATTGAGGTGGCGCGTCGAGACCGTGCCACTCGAGAGGACCGAGATCCGGTTGCGGATGAAGTTGCCGCGCCCGGTGTGGCCGGCGTTGACGCCGGTGCCCTCGAAGCGGTTCTGGTTGAGCGCCTCGGTGTTCGTCACGTAGACCTTCCCGTTCACCGGGTTCACCGCCATGTTGTAGAGCACGGTGCCGACGCCCGCGATCGCCGCGGTCTGCACCGGCGGATTCGCGCTCGCGTTGATGACGAACACGTCCTTGTCGGGGAGCGTGAAGTTCACGAACGCGTTCCACGACCGGCCGAGCTCGTCGAGCCAGGCGCTGCCATCGAACTTCACGATCAGGCCGGCGTTGGGCTGCGCCTCGCCCGCGAGGTTGGTCCGCGGGCCCGGCAACCCGCCGTTCGCGGTCACCAGGTTCTCGTCGACGACCGTGGTCCGGTTCCCCGACTCGAATGCAGCCGCGTAGACCTGGGTGCCATCCGCGCTGACCGCCAGCGCCCGCGGCGTGTCCGCGAACAGGTTCACGCGCGTCAGCGGCGTGCCGCCGAGGCTCGTGCCCAGGTTCGTCGCGTCAAACACCCAGACGTCCGCGCGCCCGATGCCCGGCGTGGTCAGCTGCGGATCGAAGCCCGCGTTCTGCCCGCGATGCGCCGTGGTGATGAACGCCCGGTTCTTGCCCGGGCCTGCGAACACGATGTCGCGCGGCTCGTCACCGACGAGCAGCGTGCGCACCACGTGGCTGCCTGCGACCGGCTCCACGTCGACGATGCTGACG
Source organism: Deltaproteobacteria bacterium (assembly GCA_021413675.1). GTDB lineage: Bacteria > Myxococcota_A > Polyangia > Haliangiales > Haliangiaceae > JAIOQA01. The sequence continues at coordinate 13,225 of JAIOQA010000201.1, forward strand.
CTGTCCGAGAGGTGATTGACCACCCAGACCTCGCTGTTGCCGCGGACCGCGACCGCCACCGGCTCCAGGCCCACCGGCACGGACTCGCGATGCTCCAGCCCGCCGGCGGTGATCCGGAAGATCTCCAGCCGGTTGTCAGGCGTGTTCGTGGCGAACAGCCACTTCCCGTCCGCCGACATCGCCAGCGGCCGCACCTGGCCGCTCTCGAACGTCGTGAACGGCTTCGCGCCCGGCGCCGCCGAGGCCGGCGTGGTGGTGACCGCCTCTTCGACGGTCGCGGTGTCCACGTCCTCCTCGGCGGACGTGCACGCACCCAGCAAGAACAACGTGAGCAAGACACGTTTTGGCTTCATCGCCGCCGGGCGTTTGCACGGAACGCGCCGGGCCCGATCTCACGCTCCGGCGTCGCAAGTGGGCGACATCAGGAGGCGTGGAACCGGGCCCGGCGGAGGTGTCTGACTGACCGACTGTCCCACTCTCGTTGGGTTGCGCTGGGCCGCGCTAGCTTGCGCTAGCTTGCCCTGCGGCGAGAGACTTCGCGAGTACTCGCTAGTACTCTATGATGATGTCGCCAAGACGACCCTGTCTTCGGAGAACGATCTGATAGTAGGGCTCCCAAGCATGCTCAGGCAGGGGGACACCCATTTCAAGGAGTTGGTCGGCGGTGAGGCGCCCAGCAGCAAACGCCCTGTGCGCGTTTGCTACCGCAGCCGCATTGGCAGCATGGTCGGCAGCCTGGAGCGCGAGTGCGTCAGCCACGCCCGTCATGTTGGCTCGTGCCGTAGCAGCCGCTGCCATTGCGTCGAGTCGAGCGACCTCGGCGGCGGCGTTGGCCGACAATCGGGCCGCGCGGTAGGCGAGGACCGCGCCGGTCACCGCGCCTACGTCATTGGGCAGCATGAACGCCTGCCAGGTCACATGGGCGAGATTGTCGATGCCCGGATGCTCGACCTTGTGGCGCGCAACCGCATCGGCATAGGCGCGAATCGCCTGCTTTTCGGCGTCGGCACTCCAGCCTGAGCGAGCCGGAGTCGCTCGACCAGGCCGGGCGGCCGGGCGTCGCCCAACCACGGTGATCGGGGGCATGTGGTACACGCCTCGCCCATACGGGCGACCGTCCGAGTGGATGCGGCGCGACGGCCGGGGTTCTCCATACGTCTGACCACCCGAGTCCTGGCCCGCCGAGCGACTCCCATGCGCATCCTCAAAGCGTTCGAAAGCCCCCTGGTCCCAGCGACGGCGCGCCTTGACGGTGGTTTCGAATTTCCCCTTAGCCGAGCTCCCGCCTGCCGTGACGGTAGAGCAATAGGGGTTATCCACGCATTCGACGCCCTTGTGCCCCGTCGGGTCGGTGAACGAGATCGGGTTCTGGCCGACGTAGGCATAGCGATTGAGGCCGAAGACCCCAGCCCCCGGGACGATCGTATCGGCGGAGATGAAGCGCGCGGTCGCGGGGTCGTAGTAGCGGGCGTTCATGTAGACCAGGCCGGCGCCGGCCTCGAGGGAGGTCGCGGCGTCGTGGCGCTGGCCGGTGAAGCCGTGGTCGCCGGCGGCGTGGGAGCTGCCGAGCTCGCGCCCGAAGGCGGTGTACTCGACGTCGCTGCCTGCGACGGGGACGCCGGCCGCATCGGTCGCGATCGCGGACGAGCCGAGCGCGTCCTGGTGGAGGAAGCGGACCTCGTCGGGGCCGGTGGCGGTGATGGTCCGCCGCGCGACGACGCGGCCACCGAAGGTGTACTGGTGGACGCGGGTCTCGACCGGGACCGCAGGACCGGCGCCGTCGGCGTCGGTCAGCTCGAGCTCGACCTCGGGCAGGAGCGACAGGCGGGTCGTGGTCGGCGTCGCCACGGAGACGCGCGCGCCGTCGTAGGCGTAGGCGTAGTGCACGTCCTGCACGGAGCCATCCGGCTGGGTCACCGACACGGTCTCGGGCAGCCCGACCGCGTTCCACACCAGGCGCCGGGCGAGCGTCGCGCCCTGGTGCTCGGTGAGCAGGTTGCCCATCGCGTCGTAGGTGAAGGCCTTGGTGCCGGCGGTCGTCGCGGCGTGCGGGTGGAGGCCGCCCGCGGCCGGGTAGGTGTAGCTGCCGACCCCGGTCTGGCTCTGCAGGTTGCCGACGAGATCGTAGGCGAAGCCCTCGGTCCGGTCGCCGGTGACCGCGGTCAGGCGATGCTGCGCGTCGTAGGCATAACCGAGCGCGGTGTCGTGCCGGCCCGCGGGCGAGATCGACGTCCGCGTGCTAGCGACCAGCGCGCCCTCGGCGTCGTGCGTGCCCGCCACCGCGAACACCAGGCCCGTGGGACCGGTGACCTCGAGCCGGTCCAGCCAGCCGCGCGCCGGCGAGAACGTTGCGCTGGTCGACGTGCCGTTGGCGTAGTCGGTGCGGATCGGGCGTCCAGCGACGTCATAGGCGACGTTGGTGACGTAGCCGGTGAGGCCCTGCGGCATCCCGAGCGCGTCGTAGGTCGCGTTGACGACCTCGCCACCGGGGTAGCGGGTCCACGCCAGCCGCCCGAGGTCGTCGAAGCCGCGCTCGAGGGTCGCCGACCGGCCATCCCAGCAGCGCGTCTCGCGCAGCGGGTTGCCGTCGGCGTCGTACGTGAACGCCGCCGCGATCATGCAGTTCGCGTCGGTGTCGAGCACCGACGTGAGCCGGCCCACGCCCGCGCCGGCCGAGGCCTCGTCGTACTGCAGCGTGATGAACCGATCGGTCTGCGAGTTCTCCTGCGTGATCGGGCGGTGCAGCGCATCGTAGGTCGCGGTCAGCGTCACGCCGCGCGCGTCGGTCTGGGTCAGGACATCGCCGGCGGCGTCGTACGTGAAGGACGTCGCGCCGAGATCGGCGTCGAGCTCCTGCTCGATGCGCCCGAAGCTGTCGAGCACGAGCCGGTGCTCGTTGCCGGCCGGATCGACGTCGCGCACGAGCCGGCCAAGGACGTCGTACTCGTGCCGGGTCGTGGCCCAGCCGTTGCCGTGGGGCTCGAGCACGTCGACGCGCGCGCCGGCGGCGGTCGCCGCGATGCGCGTGCGGACCTCGTGGCCGTCCTCGTCGGTGGCGATCGTCTGGCGCACGCCCTGCTGGAGGCGGGAGACGGTGCCGTCGGGGCGAGTCACGGTCGAGATGCCGCCGGGCAGTCCGTAGGCAAACGCGGTGTAGTGCGCGGGCGAGGACCAGTCGTACCAGTCCGAGACCGTCGCGGGCTGATTCGACAAGTCGCTGTAAGTCGTCTCCTGGTAGGCCGCGCCGGTGGGCGACGGCCGCATCGCGAGCCGCGGTCGGCCGAGCGCGTCCAGGAACTGCATCGACCAGAGGCCGTCGACCTGGGTCTGGACGTAGGGCCCCGCGGCGTTGAAGCCGTAGCTGCGCGTGACCACCCCACCGCGCAGGTTGTCCTCCTGCGCGACGCGCCCGAAGTTGTCGTAGGTGCGGACCCAGCCCGCGCCGTTCGGATCTTCGGCCGAGGTCGCCAGCTGGCGCGCCGCGTCCCAGGTGTAGCGCGCGGTGTGGCCGAGCGCGTTGATCGTCATCCCGGGGAACAGGCCGTTGCTCTCGAAGACCGTCATGATCCACGAGCCGGTCGCGTCGGTCGCCAAGATCTGGTTGCCGAAGACGTCGTAGGCCGCCGTCGTCGTCACCGTGGACTCGCCCGCGGTGTTCTTCAGCCACGCGTGGGTCGCGATCACCTGGCCGAAGCCATCGTGGTCGAGCTGGGTGAACGCGAGCTGGCGCCCGCTCTCGTCGCGGACGGTCTCCGCCGCGACGGCGCTGACGAACGTCGTCGCGTCATCGTGGCGCTCGACGGTGGTCACGGTGCCGTCGCCGTCGACCGCCAGGTCCCCGAGCTCGCGCGTCTGCCACGGGCGGCCCCAGCCGTCGTAGCCGTACTCGGTGGCGACCGCGAGGCTCTCGCCGAGCGCGTCGGTCGCCGTCGTCGCGGTCCGGGTCAGGACGCACTGGACCGGCGCCGCGGCGTGCGCGACGGCGTAGGTGCTGGTCGTCGTGCTGGTCGTGCCGCTGGTCGAGGTCGTCTGCGTCTGCACCGGCAGCGCGCCGCACGCCTCGCTTGCCGCGTAGGTCGCAACGGTCGTGGTCTGCGGCAGGTTCGCGACCTGCGGGCTCTGCGCCGTCACCTGCTGCCAGCCGAGGAACCGCCGCTCGCGCGGCCGGTACATCGGGCAGTCGTACGAGGTGGTCGACGTGAGCGCCGGCGTGCCCCAGCCGGCGTCGAGGGTCGTCGCGACGACGACCGCGCCGACGCCGCCGAGCTGGCAGCCGCGCACCGGATCGTTGAGCGACATCGACAGCCGGTTCGGCATCGCGTACTGCACCGTCTGGGTGCTACCGGACGTCGTCACGAGCTGTGTCAGCCGATCCGAGGCGTGCTCGAAGTGGGTCGTGTACAGCCGCAGGTCCCACATCGCGCGATCGAAATCGAGGAACTCCGCGTCGAGCGTGCCGTTGCCATCGAGGTCGCCCAGGGACAGCCGATCGAGCAGCGGATACGGCAGCCCGCCCGGCGCCCACTGCGTCGCCTGCGGCTCGAGCGTCAGCCCGTCCGCGCCCGCGTGGAACGCCTGCGTCACGAGCATCCCACTCTCGCTGTCCGCGACGAACGTCGCGCGCACCACGTCGGTGCGCCCGTCGCCATCCGCGTCCGCGAACTTCCACGCGCCGCGGGTCAGCCCCCCGTCGGTGGTGCGCAGCAGCGACCCGTTCCGGAACTGGCCATCGCCGCGCGACAGCATCGCGTCGACGACGACCTCGCGCTGGAGGTCGCCCCACGGCGAGGGCGACCGCTGGAGCGAGATCCGCCCCAGGTCGCTACGGCCATCGCCGTCCAGGTCGACTGCCCGCCACCCCTGCGGGTCGAGCCCCGCGCCGGGCGCGACCTGATCGGTCGAGGTCACCGCGGTGAAGTGGCCATCGCGCGCCGACACCAGCGCGAGCGAGAAGCTCGTCGCCCCGTCGGTGGTCCCGAAGACGCCCGCGAGATCCAACGCGCCATCGCCGTTGACGTCGAGCACCTGCAGGTCGGTGTCGCGGATCGGGCCGAGGTCGGCGACCGCGCGCACGTCCGCGATCGGCGCGCCGAAGCCCGTGCCGGTCGCGGGCAGCGTCACGAGCTGGACTGCGTGCGCGTGATCATCGACCGCGACGTTGACCAGGTCGTCCTTGCCGTCGCCCGTGACGTCGACCGCGCGCCACGCCGCGACCGGCGTCGCGATCGGAAGCGTCGTGTCCTGCTCGATGAGCCGCCACGTCTCGCCCCCGGTCGCGGTGCGCTCGGCCCGCACCGTCCACGTGTGGACCTGCGTCGCCGTGACCGCGTCCACCGCGACGAGATCGGTGCGGCCATCGCCGTCCACGTCCGCCGCTTCGACCCGCCCGAGCGGGATCCCGGTCGACCCGAGCGCCAGATCCTGGACCTCATTCGAGAACCCGCCGCTCTCGTTCCGCGCCCGGGTCTCGACACGGAGCTGGTCGGAACCGTGCGCCGACAGCCGCACCAGGTCGACCCGCCCGTCGCCGTTGACGTCGAGGCGATGCCAGTCGTCAGTCGTCGGCGCGCGGTCGCCGGTGGAGATCACCGTCGGCGTCAGCGCCATGGTCATGCCGGTGCAGTACTCGAACGTCGCCGGGTTGCATTCCGGAGGCGGCGCGCAGTTCGGATCATTGGCGCCGTACGACGTGCTGCAGTAGCTCGGCCGCGTGTCGGGTCGGCTGCCGTGCCCGTGCGCGTCCGTCCCCGGGGTGACGCCCCAGACCACGACATCGAGGTCGCCATCGCCGTCGTGATCGACGTAGTCGACGCTCTGGTTCGCCCACGCCCCGCCGTAGGTCGGCGAGCTCGCGTCCGCCGCGCTCCGGTACGGGATCTGGTTGTAGGCCAGGTTCTGCACCTCGAATCGCGTCTGCGCCAGGCCCGGATCGCCGACGCTGTGCACCACATGCAGCGTGTAGCGCAGGTCGCGCGGCCCCGCGCCCGCGACCGGATCGCCCAGCCCGACGATGTCGGCCCGGCCGTCCCGATCGAAGTCGACGACGCGCAGCCCCACGTCGCCGTAGACGCCGTAGTACGGCGTCTGCGGCCGGAACGTGCCGTCCCCGTTCGACAGCTGCACCGCGATCAGCCCCTGCGTCGAGGTCGCGACGACGTCGGCGAACCCATCGCCGTTGACGTCGCCGGTCTGCCAGCTCAGATCCTCCCACGCGAACCACCACGGCACCGACGTCTCGGTGCAGGCCCCGTCGAACGGCGCCCCCCACGCCGTCCACGCCAGATCGTTGGTCCGCGCCATCGTCGTGCAGATCGTTCGCGGTCGCGGAATGAACCACAGGCCGTAGTTCCCCGTTGCCGACGGCTTGCCGGAGATCGCCAGTACGTCGGTCCGCCCATCGCCGTTCACGTCGGCCAGTGCCTGGGTGTCGCCACCGGCGCCCGCCACGGCGGGGCCGGTCCAGCGCGCCTGGCCGAACCCACCGCGGCAGTCGCCCAGCGCGACGGTCGTGCCGTGCTGCCGGACGATCGCGTCCGCGCAGCCATCCCCGTTGACGTCCCCGAACAGCGTCAACTCGGCCTCGTCTGCGAGCCCCGCCCCCTGGTCGCTCGGATCCGGAACCAGCTGCCGCGTGCCCGGATCGAACACGAGGCCGGCGATCGCCGTGCGGCCATCGCCGTCGAGATCGCGCACCGTGACCGCCGCGCTCGCCTCGACCTCGACGTCCGCGAGCGGCGCATACGTGCCGTCGGCCTGCGCGAGGAACGCCTGCACGAGCTTGTGCGGGGTCGGCGTCCCCGGCTGCTCCCACCCGGGAATGCCGCCGATGATCACGTGATCCATGCGGCCGTCGCCGTCCAGGTCCACCGTCTCGTGCTGGACCGTCGGCTGCATCCGGTTGACCACGTAGTCCAGCGCCGGCTTCGGCGTCTGCAGCGGCACCGACGGCAGCGCCGTGCGCCCCGTCGCGCCGCGCCCGCTGCCCAGGCCCTCGGCCACGTACATCGGCGCGACCGTCGGCGACGCCGCGCCCGGCGCCAACGTGCTCTCGTAGCCAAACGTCGTCGGCGGCAGCGTCGGCCCCGCCAGCTCCGACCCGTTCACCACCACGTCGTTGCCGTACTGCTGCACCGACGTCAGCAGCGGCCGTCCCGTCACCGGGCTCGTCGCGTACTGCAGCCCATACGCGTGCGTCGGCGCGCCCAGGTAGCGCACGACGACGTTCGCCAGCAGCGCGTGGGCCGCGGCGCGATCGCCAGCGCCGACCGCGTAGGCCTCGACGTAGCCGCTGTCGCGGTACGTCAACTCCACCGCGTACCCGCCGTACGTCACCCGGCTCAGTCGCGGTGCCTCGATGTCGCGCGCGTCCATCATCGCGTCGCTCGCGTACTCGTACGTCACCGTGTTGCCGTGCAGGTCGGTCACCGCGCTCAGCAGCCACTGGCTCGCCGCGCCGTTGCCGAACGCCACCACGCGCGCGTAGTCGCGCCGCACGCCATCGGCGCTCCACACGCTCCACGTCCCGCCGTCGTTGCGGATCCGCGCACCGTGATCCGTCTGCGTCGCGTAGTACCGATCGAACTCGCCGCTCGGCGGGTGCAACTGGCACCCCGCCACGTGCGCCGTGTCCGTCGTCGCGCACGGGATCAGCTCCTCGCCATCGAGGAAGAACCGATCATTCGCGTCGAACCGCGCGGCGCCATGCCCCACCGACCCGCGCGTGATCGCCGACCCGCCCGTCACCGCCCAGCCCACCCCCGCCTCGAGCCCGCCGCCGCCCGACGAGTACGCCAGTCCCAGTTCGGGCTCGAGCCCGTGATACGCCGGCACCGCGAACGTCACCGACGTCGCGTACTCGCCGCTCCCGGACGTCATCGCCAGTCCCGGCCCCGCGCTCGTCGCGGGGGCCGCCTGGCCCGCCGCTGGCGCCGGGCCTGTGCCCGCCAGAGACACCTCGTCGGCGGCGCTCCGCCGCGCCGTCACACTCATCATCGTCATGGCCGCCATCAGCGCGGCGCTCAGCCTTCGTCGTCGCATCGAATCCTCCGGTCGTCGGTTCGGTGGTGGCCCGGGCGCACCCAGGGCCGTGCGTGGCGCCCTCGAGCGCCGCTTCCCTCGCCCATCGCACGACCCATGCCGATCGCAACCCCGCGGAACTCCGTCGCGCGACCGCTGGCCGGATCTCACGCTTCTACTGGTCGCACCCTGGTCGACCATCTCGCAGCGCACGGGCGACGATCGAGCCGGCGCATTGCGCGCGGCAGCGCGAACGACAGCTACGCCGCTCGATCTCGTCGAGCAGCGCTGGCGCCGCGGGAACGCCCGCGACTGGTCCGCCGGCGTCCGCGGATGGCGGCCATCTGGTCGGCGCGTGGTCGGACACGCTCGCGCGTTCCGGTGTCCCGCCACGGCCGGACGTGACAAACCAAGCACCTTCCTACGCACACGACCAGGCAACAGTGTCGAGTTCGAAGCGATCTGCCGCCGCTGCACAACACAGCGACGAGGACCGCCGTCCTACCGCAACTCATGGGTCGACAAGGCGCCCGTCTCGAAGGGTGCAAGAAGACTCGAAAGGCAGAAGCCCGGATTCAGCTGCATATCGTGAACACTGCGCGCGGCACGACAGCGTCGCAGATCACTTCGACACCCACGGTCTTGGCACAGCCGCCGGGCGCCCATCACGCCGGATGTCCTCGGGCTCGGCGTAGAGCGACACCTTGTTCCCGCGGGGATTGAGGATGTGGATATACCCCTGTGGGCTGATCATCATGCTCGTGCGATCGGGACCACGACGTGCGAACCGCCTGGCGCCGTCGACGTCGTCCGACGAGAAGCGATTCTCCTCCCCGATCGAAAGCGTCGAGTGAACCCCGTGCGTGTGCAGGGTGATCACGGCCGCCGCGGGCTCATCCTCAACCGACTTGAGAAGGCTCTCCTCTTCTCCGCGAAGCGCGGCCGTGAACGAGTAGGTGTCGTCACCATTTCGAACCACGTACCCACCGGCCTCGATGCCCTCCACGCGGGAGATGTCGTTGTAGTACATGAGTCCAGCCACACCCGCTGCCAGAGCGGTACCGTAGCTCGTCCCGGGCTCACCCGGCAGGTAGGTCATCATCTCGCGATGAACGCCCGAGATCTGGGCGAGGGTCGACACGCTGGCGCGGTCCGCGGATCGCGTATCGTCAACGTGCGCGGTGATCTCAGACCCTGGCCCTCGCACTTCCGCACCAAACGAGATCACGGCAATGTCCTGACTTCGCTTGTCGCCGTATACGACGTCGTCTTCGAAGTCGATGTACTGCACCGGTGTCGCAGGCTCATCCGTGTGGCCGGTCGGGTCGATGCGGTTGAGCGGGTTCTGTGAGGCGTAGGCGTAGCGGTTGTGGCCGAGGACGCCGGGGCCGGTCGTGACGGTGTCGGCGGAGATGAAGCGAGCGGTGATCGGGTCGTAGAGGCGGGCGTTGAGATCGAGCAGGCCGCCGCCGGCCTCGGCGGCGGTGGCGCGGTCCTGGCGCGCGCCGGTGAACAGGAAGCCATGCGCGGCGCCGGGCGCCCCGGCGAGCGGCTCGCCGAATGCGGCGTAGTCGTACGCGCCGCTCGGGACGGGCTGGCCGACCTCGTCGGTGACGAGCGCGGTCGACGACAGGCGGTCGGCGTGGAAGTAGGTGCGGAGGCCGCTCTCGTCGGCGCGGGCCACCACGCGGCCGCCGAAGAAGTAGGCCTTGGAGAGCTGGCCGGAGGCGTTGTGCTCGACCTCCGGGAACAGCGTGTACGTGACCTCGCCGGTCGGGCTGACTGCCTTGAGGCGGCGGCCGTCGTCGCCGTAGCTGTAGCGCGTGGTCTGCCAGTCGGCGGGCTCGTCCACCGCGTCGCCGTCATCGACGAAGACGCCGACCTCGGTGGGCAGGTTGCCCTCGTCCCAGACGAACCGGCGCGACGGATGTCCGGCCTTGAGCTCGTCGAGCAGGTTGCCGGCGGGGTCGTAGGTGAAGCTGCGATCGCCCGCGGTCGTGGCCGCGTGTACCTGCACGCCGTTGGTAGGATAGCTGTAGCTCCCGAGGCCGAGCGTCGCGGGGCCGGCCGGGCCATAGGCGGTGCCGGTGTGCGAGGTCATGTTGCCAAGCGGGTCGTAGGTGAACTGCTCGTTGCGCGAGCCGTTGACCGACGCGAGCCGGTTCTGCCCGTCGTACTGCAGGAACAGGTAGCGGAAGACACCGCCGCTACCGCCCGAGTAGGAGCTCAGCTGATCGCGCAGGTTGTAG
>JAIOQA010000202.1 GCA_021413675.1 Deltaproteobacteria bacterium
CGTCGCCGATCGCGACCGCGCCCAGCGGGTCGGTCGCCCAGGCGCCGCCATCCTCGACGACGCGCAGGTTCGGCGACCACGTGCGGACGTAGCTCGCGTAGGGCGCGCCGGCGTGATCGTGGTGGATGCCGGCGGCGTCGAAGACGAAGCTGGTGAGGGCGTGGTCGTCGAAGGCCGCGCGCAGGAGCGCGGCGGCGGCGGGCGCCATGCCGTGGTGCGCGAGCGTCGTGTCGGTCGCCAGATCGATCAGGTGGCTGCCCTCGACGCAGGCGATCGCGCCCTCGATCGCGCAGGCGCGCGCGGCGTCGGTCGCGCCGGAGTGGAGGCGGCCGGTCACGATCGTGATGAAGATCCCGGCCGCGCGCAGCTCGCGGATCGCGGCGATGTCGCGCGGGTCGACGGAGTGATCGCGGCGGAGCAGGGTGCCGTCGAGATCGAGCGCGAGCAGCCGGTACGTCATGGCGCGCGGACTCTAGCACCGCGCGCGCGACGCGCCCGCGGCGAGAGGCGTGCGCTAGGCTTCAGCCGATGTTGCCCGCGCTCTACGACCGCCTGGTGCCCTGGTACTACCTGCTCGACGCGACCGCCGATCACGCCGAGGAGGCCGCCGTGTTCGCTGCCGGGTTCCGCGAGGTGATTGGCCCCGGGCCCGCGACCCTGCTGGAGCTCGGCGCCGGCGCGGGCAACAACGCCTGGTTCCTCAAGCGCGAGTTCGCGTGCACCCTCGGCGATCTGTCGCCGGCGATGCTCACGCTGTCGCAGGCGCTGAACCCCGAGTGCGCGCACGTCGTCGGGGATCTGCGCACGCTGCGGCTCGGGCAGGCCTTCGACGCGGTGCTGATCCACGACGCGATCGCCTACGTGACGACCGAGGCGGACCTGCGCGCCGCGGCGGCGACCGCGTTCGCGCACACGCGGCCCGGCGGCGCGGCGATCATCGCGCCCGATTGCACGCGCGAGACCTTCGTCGAGCAATCGGCGCTGCACGAGGGCGCCGACGGCGAGCGCGCGCTGCGCTGCCTGGAGTGGATGTGGGATCCGGATCCGGCCGACACCTCGTACACCGTCGAGTACGCGTTCCTCTTGCGCGACGGCGCGGCGATCGAGGCGGTCCACGATCGCCACGTCGAGGGCCTGTTCCCCCGCGCGACCTGGGTGCGGGTCTTCACCGAGGCCGGCTTTGTCGTCGGCGATCTGGCGCGACCGCTCGGCGACGGGACGATCGAGGCGTTCGCCGACCAGGTCTTCCTGTGCCGGCGCCCGGCGTGACGGCTCAGCGGGTGAGGTTCACGGTGTAGACGCCGTCGCCCGAGGTCGCGGTGCCGGTGATCGTGGTCGAGCCGACCGCGCGGATCACGGTGCCGTTGCCGCCATCGGCGAGCGTGCCGGCCATCGTCAGGTTCAGGGTCACGTCGCCCGCGAGGTCGCCGCTCACGTGGTACAGGCCGGTCAGCTCGCCGGTGAAGTCGCCGGTCGGCACGTTGCGCAGCGAGAGGTGGAGGTAGGGCTGGTCGGCCTGCGTGGTGCTGGTGTCGTAGGTCAGATCGATCGTGAGCGTGTCGTTGCCATCGGCCGTGGGGATCGTGAGCACCCCGTCGGAGAACTCGACCATGCCGACATGCAGCCGCATCTCCTTGTTCGTGGAGTTGCCCTTGTCGACCTGGCCGGTGATGGTCAGCGTGCCGGTGTCCAGGCCGGGCGCCGTCTGCGGGTCGATGTTGGCGCTGCTCGCGGCGTTGTAGCCGTCGAAGCCGAGGTTGAGCGAGTCCTCGATCGAGCCATCGAGGCCGAGGTACAGCCGCCGCGCGGCCTCGTCGGAGTCGAGGGCGTCGTCGCTGCCGCACGCCGACGCGAGCGTGAGACCGAGCACGGAGATCAGGAGCAGCCGGGAGATCGCCATACCCGTCAGTGGGGTGGCGCGCGCGCGAGGATGCAGAAATCGACGCTGGCGCCAGGGAGGCGTCGCGGCGCCCGACGAACCGCGGTCAGGCGGTGCGCGCGGTCACGCCGCAGGACTGTCCGAAACCCGGACGACGTCGTCGGCGATCGGGGTCGGCAGCGGCCGGGCCACGGTGCAGCGGATCGCGAGGCCGAGCTCGTCGGCGAGCAGGTCGGCCTTGCGCAGCAGCTGGGCGTCGCTCGGGCCGGGCCCGTCGCGGGTGATGAGATCGAGGACGATCGCGTCGCCGACCCGGCTCGCGACCAGCGACTCGACGCGCTGCTGGTGCTCGGAGTCGAGGCCGTCGGCGAGGCGCAGGAGGGCGGCGAGGCGGCGCGCGTGCAGGCGCTGGTCCTTGGACAGCCCGGCGTCCGCGATCCACTTCTTGACGTCGGCGGTGGGCTTGCGGTGGCAGCGCGCGACCAGCGCGACCAGCTCGCGGCGATCGCCGTCGAGGCCGGCGATACGGCCGTTGCGGATCAGGTACTCGGAGTGCTTGTGGTGGCCGCGGGTGTGGACCACCTCGCCGACGTCGTGGAGCAGCGCCGCGACCTCGAGCACGACCAGCAGCTCGTCGGGCAGCTGGTGCAGATCCTTCAGCTGCAGGAACAGCGCGCGCGCGAGCGTGCGGACCTGCTCGCCGTGGCTGGTGTCGTGCTCGACGCGCGACGCGAACGAGCGCGCCGCGGTGAGCAGCGCCTTGTCGTGTGCACCGGCGGTCCGGACCTGTAGCTCGGCGGCGGCCTCGGCCAGCTCGAGCAGGAGCGCCTCGCGCACGCCCACGCCGGGCGCGATGAACCGCTGGATGCCGATCTGGCGGCCGACGGTCGCGAACACCAGCGCCGCGACGCCCATGACCTCGGCGCGATCGCGGCGCACGCCGTACTTGTCCATGCGGCCCTGCACGCTGGCGCCGATCAGATCGGGCAGCGCGCGCTCGAGCGCGGCCAGCTCGAAGCTCGGGTTGGGGCCATCGCCGCCGAGCAGCCGGGCCAGGGCATCGGCGTTGCCGCCCGAGGCCGCGGCGACGCCGACGTCGGCGGTGCGCGGCGCGGCGGTCTGGATGAGCGCGGCGGCGTAGCGCCGGACCATGCCGGCCTCGGCGTCGGACAGGGCGCCGTCGATCGCGAAGGTCTCGAGCAGCCGGACCGTGCCGATCGGCAGCGAGCGGCCGCGCCACGAGGTGCCGCTGCGCAGGTTGATCTCGAGGCTGCCGCCGCCGAGATCGAGGATGCAGCGCGGCACCGGCTGGCCGGCGAAGGCGTGGACCACCGCCTTGCGCACCAGCCGCGCCTCCTCGTCGCCGCCGATGACCTCGACGTCGATGCCGGCCTCGTGGTGGAGGCGGTGGAGCAGGACCTCGCGGTTGGCGGCGTTGCGGATCGCGCTGGTGCCGACCGCGCGGTAGCGCGTGACGTTGTGGCGATCGAACAGCTCGCGGAAGTGGATGAACGCGGCGACCGCCTCATCCAGCGTGCGGCGATCGAGCTCGCCGTGGGTGAACGCGCCGTGGCCCAGCCGGACCGGGACGCGCTCGGCCTCGATGCGGCGCAGCGAGGTCGGACCCAGCTCCGCCACCACCACGCGGATCGCGTTGGAGCCGGCGTCGATCGCGCCGAGGACGGTCGGCTGGGACATCTAGCGCCGGACGCTAGCACGACCGCATGACGGGACGGGGACCCGGGATCGATACCTCCGCGTCGTCACCGCGCGGTCACCGGCCCGTCACCAGTCGGTCGCGCCGCCGAACAGGACCAGCGGCACGTGGGTTCGCTGCCGGGCGCTGCCGGTGGCGGCATCGATGTCGAGGAGGTCGCCGCCCTCGCTGACCCCGACGAGACCGGCCGGCAGCACGACCAGGCCGCGGACCAGCGCGAAGCCCCACGGCCCGGGCAACGGCCGGGCGGCGAAGGTGTCGCGCTCGATCCGCGCCAGGCCCTCGCGGCCGGCGCTGTCGATCGTGATCATCACGGGCCCGCGTCCCGGGACCCAGGCCAGATCGCCGCCGGCGACCTGACCGTCGCCGAGGTCCCCGAGCACCGTGTCCGCGCCGGTCTGCGGATCGAGGCCCGAGACCGTCGAGCTGTGGGCCTCCGCGGCGACCAGCAGATCGGGGCCCTCGTAGTGCGCCTTGACCGCGGCCGGGAGGACCGCGAGCGTGTTGAACGAGCGGCCGGGATAGCGGGCGATCGGCGCGCAGTGGAGGGTCGCGCGATCGATCCGGTAGAGCGCCTCGAAGCCGACGCCGTACAGGCGGCCGTCGCGATCGATCGCGATGTCGGTGATCGCGTCGGCGGCGCCGGGCGCGAAGTCGAAGGCGCCCAGGCGCGTGAGCGCGAGCGTGTCCGGATCGATCTCGAAGAGCGCGTCGCCGGTGTTGACGTAGGCGTGGCCGCGCCGCGCCTGCACCTCGCGCCCGGTCTTGGGGGCATCGGCGGCGGGCGGGCGGCTGCGGGCGGGCGGGCTCGCGGCTTCGTCGGCCACCGAGGTCGCGCAGGCCGCGGTGACGAGGGCGAGGGGAGGGAGCCAGGCGCGCACGCTGGTAGCAACGCCTGGCGGGCTCGATCGATTCACGGCGTCCACCGGCATCACGCGATCCGCGACAACGTCGGAATCGTTGACGAGGTCGTTGTCGTCGACGTGATCGACGACCTTGTCGACCACGGAAGCGTTGACGTTGTCGGCAACGGAAGCGTTGACGTTGTCGGCAACGGAATCGTTGACGTTGTCGGCGACGGCGACGGCGACGTGAAACTTCGACCCGGACGGACCGCGTCAGCGGGACACGCTGCGCACGCGGGCCGCCAGGGATGCTGGCCCCGCGGCGCGCGACGTCGCCGTCAAAGATGTCGTCGCCGTCGCCGTCGCCGACAACGCCCACGGTGTCGACCAGGTCAACGCCCACGTCCACGGTCGTCGACGAGGACGCTGCTAGCGTGGGCGGGGCTGCCGGGACACCACGCGCAGGTCGACGAGCCTGGGCGGCGGGCCCGCGAACACGCTCGGGTGCGGCCGCCGCGCGAAGCGCCCGAGGTTGATGGCCTCGTCCTCGAACCAGCGCGCGTCGTGCGTGCGCATCGTCCGGTGGCGGAGGAGCCGCATCCACTGGCCGCGCGGGACCACGAGCGGGAGCAGGATCTGCTCGTCGGGCGTCGCGCCCGCGAGGTTCTCGTGCCCGATCTCCAGCGCGTCTCCAGCGCGTCCGACGGTGAACGGGGGCACGAGCTCGACCAGCCCATCGGTAGGCCGCGGGACCAGCGCAGTCACCTGCTCGCGCGGCGCGAAACCCCGGCGCTCGCTCATCGTCACGTGATGCACGCAATCGCCCTCGCCATCGAGGACGGCGTCAGGCAGTGTGCGCCCGAGCTCGAGCCGGTTGCGGGTGGTCGCGCCGGGCGCCCCGCGCGTCGCCTTGCCGTACGCGATGACCACGACCTGCGCGACGATTCGATCCACCGCCTCGGTCAGCGCCGCGGCGCCCCGGTCGGCTTGCCGCCGGCCGCGCCGGCGTTCGGCTTGCTGCCGCCGCCCGAGCCCTCGGCCTCCTTGGCCGGGCCGGCGGTCGCGGGGACCTTGATCTTGTCGGTCGCGGTGACGCCGCCCTTGACCTCGATGTGCACGCCGTCGGACAGCCCGAGCTGGATGTCCTTCTTCGCGAACTGCTGGGGCTGGGTCTCGACCTCGACGAAGGCCTTGCCGTTGTCGTACTGGACCACGGCCTCGCGGACCGCGAGCACCTGCTTCTTCTGATCGAGGACGATGTCGGCGTTGGCCGAGTAGCCAGCGCGCACGAACACGCCCGGCTGCTTCACCATCGCGGCCTTGATCTCGAACTGGATCGCGCCGTCGATCTCCTTGCCCTTGGGCGCGATGTACTCGAGCGTGCCGTCGAAGGTGACGTCCTCGATTGCGCCGATCTTGATCGCGAGCTTGAGGCCCTCCTTGACCTTGCCGACCTCCGACTCGTCGACGTTGCCCTGGAAGATCATGTCGCCCATGTCGGCGATCGTGGCGACCGTGGTGCCGGGGTTGAAGTTGTTGGCCTGGATGACCGAGTAGCCGACCTTGACCGGCACGTCGATGATCATGCCGTCGACGGTCGCGGTGACGACGATGTTCGAGGTCTTGCTCTGGCCGCGGATCTGGCCCTCGCGCTGCAGCTGCAGGTTGGCGTTGGCCGACGACAGATCCTGGCGGCGCAGCTCGAAGGTCGTGCGGTACTGCGCGACCTCGGCCTCGGCGATCACGCCCTGCTTGAGCAGCGCCATCTCGCGGTCGTACTCGCGCTTGGCGTTGTCGAAGGCGATCTGTGCCGACCGCGCCTCGCTCTCGGCGCGGTTGAGCGTGACCGCATCCGGGATGATCTGGACCTTGCCGATCGGATCGCCGCGCTTCACCGTCTGACCGGGCACGACCGTGAGCTCGGACAGCACGCCCGAGATCTTCGGCTTCACCTCGACCTCCTGGCGCGGCACGATCGATCCGGTCGCGACCGTCTTCTTGACGATGTCGGTCACCGCGGGCTGCTCGACCTCGAACACCACTGGCTGGGACTTCGAGTTCGAGTACAGGAACCACATGGCCAGCGCGATCGCGCCGCCCACGATCACGAGCAGGATCAGGGTCGTCAGGCGTTTCATGGATGACTCACGGCGAGCAAGAGGTCATTCGGCCCGCAGGGCCTCGACCGGACTGATGGAAGCGGCGTGGGCGGCGGGCATGATGCCCGCGAGGGCGCCCGAGACCACCAGGATGAACACCGCCTGCAGCGCGGTGCCGAGGCCGACGTCGGGCGGCCCGAACGGCATCGTCGGCCCGGCGTGCTCGAACACGAAGGCCATGAGCGCGATGATGCCGGTGCCGAGCGCGACGCCGATGAGGCCCGCGATCGTCGTCAGCACGACTGACTCCTTCATGACCATCGCGATCACCGACAGCGGCGTGGCGCCCAGCGCCTTGCGGACGCCGATCTCCTTGGTCCGCTCCTTGACCGTGATCAGCATGATGTTCGACACGCCGATCACGCCCGCGACCAAGGTCGCGCCGCCCACGATCCACACGACCAGGGACAGCACCACGAAGAACTGCGAGATGTCGTTGAACACCTGGAACGCGTTGAACGAACCGACCGCGAGCTTGTCGGTGGGGGCGAACTTGTGGTGCCGGGCCAGCAGGGCCTTCACCGTGGACTCGATCTGGCTGCCGTCGACGGTCGGCTTGAAGGTCATCGCGAAGAAGCCGACCCGCTCGCCGGTGTGGAAGGCCTGCTGGAAGGTGGTGAACGGGATGAAGATCGTGTTCGAGTCGCGGTCGCCCTGCGGCCCCGAGCGCAGGCTCGCGGTCTTGCCGACGACCTGGAAGTAGACGCCGTTGATCTTCACGTACGTGCCGATCGGATCGACGTCGGGCGGGTACAGCTGCTCGATGACCGCCTTGCCCAGGACGCACACCTTGCGGCGCTCGTCGATGTCGCGCTGGTTGAGGAACCGCCCGGCCAGGTAGCGCTGGGTGACGATCTTCTGGAAGTCGGGGAAGTCGCCGAAGATCTGGAACGTGCCGGTCTTGCCGCCGTAGGTCGCGGTCGACGAGTTCATGAAGCCGCCGAGCTGGATACGGGGCGCCAGCGCTTCGACCTCGGGAATCCGGCGGATCTCCTCGATGTCGGTGAGGTCGAAGCGGATCGGCCGGCCGGTGGGCATGCCCATGTACGGCTCGGTCGTGGTCTGGCCCCAGACGAATAGCGTGTTGGTGGCGAGGCCGGCCATCTGGCGCTGCGTGCCGACCTGCATCGCCGAGCCGAAGCCCAGCATCGCCATGAGCATCATGATGCCCCAGACCACGCCGAACGCGGTCAGCCCGGTGCGCAGTCGGTTCGCGCCCAGCGTCGCCCAGATCTCGTGCCATGCGTCGAGGTCGAACATTACTGGTCGCGCAGCGCCTCGATGGGGTTGACCCGCGACGCGGTGCGCGAGGGGAAGTAGCCGGCGAGCGCGCCGGAGAGGACGAGCACCGCCGCGGCGGCGAGGCCGATGCGCAGATCGATGCTGGGGTGGCGCACGAAGCCGTCGGGCGGCATGGCCTTGTCGAGCCCGGCGAGGATCAACATGCCCGCGACCAGGCCGACGAACCCCGCGACCGCGGTCACGAAGATCGCCTCCTGGGTGATCATCGCGGTGATGGACCACGGGGTCGCGCCGAGCGCCTTGCGCACCCCGATCTCCTTGGTCCGCTCCTTGACCGCGATCATCATGATGTTCGACACGCCGATCACCCCG
>JAIOQA010000203.1 GCA_021413675.1 Deltaproteobacteria bacterium
GGTCGCGGGCGCGGCCACGCCGGCTCCGCGGGCTTGATCTCGATCGCCGGCTTGGCGTCGGGCTTCGCGGCGGCGGGGGCGGCGTCCTTGGTCAGCGGCAACCGCCAGGCGACCCCGTCGTCGCTGACGCCGAACAGCATCGCGCCGCTCTTCGGCGCGGCCAGCGCCGCCGCCGCGGTCGCGGGCAGCTCGAGGGTCATCGCCGAGCGCGTGAGCACGTTGACCCGGACCGCGCCGTTGGACGTGCCGAACACCGCCTGGGCCGCGCCGGGATCCGAGACGCCCCAGCGCAGCGCACCGCCGATCGGCTGCTCGTATGTCCGGCCGTCGGACAGCCGATAGATGATCACGCTCTTGCCGCCGGGCTGCGCGACCCAGACGTGGCCCTCGGCGGCGCCGCCGATGCGCGGCGCCGGCGGCAGGGTCAGGTTGAGGCGGAGCATCGCGCGGCGCGACATCGCGTCCCAGATCTCGAGGCGGCGCGGGGTCGCCAGCAGGAGCTGGTTGCGATCGAGCCCGATCACGAGATCGAGCTGGCCGCCGACGTCGGCGGGCTGCGCCGTGACCGCGCGCGGCGCGCAGCGCGCGACGACCAGGTTCGCGGGCGCGCCCGAGATGATGCCGGCGCGCGGCCCGGTGATCGCGACCATCCGCGCCGGCGCGGGGATCTCGACGCCGGCGACGGCCTCGAGGCTGGGCGGGTTGTAGAGCCGGAGCTCGGGCGTGCGCCCGGCCGGGCGCAGCAGCACGAGCAGCTGCGCCGGCGCGCCCGCGAACGCGAGGTCGGCGTCGTCGCCGCCCAGCCGGGTCTCGGCCACGACCTCGAGCGTCTCGGCGGCGACCAGCGTGAGCAGGTCGCCGCGGCGCACGGCGAGGTAGTCCGCGGCGGGGCTGGCGGCGATCGCGACGGGCTCGGGCATCCCGCCGAGGATACCCCGGCCGTGCGTTACTGCGGCGGCGCGGCGTCGAGCGCGCGCCGCTTGAGCGCGATCAGCTCGCGCGACGACGGCACCCGCGCGCGCGGCCCGGTTGGCACGCTGCCGTGCGCGGCGAACGCCTTCTTGTAGGCCGCGAAGCTGCCGCCGGCGCGGTACGCGTCGAGGATCGCGAGCCCCGCCTTGTCCTCGCCCTGCGCGATCATGTACTCGACCCAGGCCCAGCGCGCCGAGGTCGCGCGGATCTCGGCCTTGCCGCCGAGCCCCGCGGCCTGCAGGCCCTTGCGCAGGCGCGTCAGGCGATCCTCGACCACGTCCATGCCGGCGAAGTCGGTGCCGTCGAGCGGCGTGTTGCGCTTGGCCACGAACGGCGCGACGCCGAACGCGATCTTCGGGTGCAGCTTGACCAGCTCGCCGGTGAACTTCACCAGCTCGTCGATGTCGGCGTCGGTCTCGCTGGGCACGCCGACCATCATGTAGATCTTCACCGCGTAGAGCTTGTGCACCGCCGCGAGCCGCGCCGACTCGAGCAGGTGCTTCTCCTGGGTCGAGCGCTCGACCACGCGCCGCATGCGCTCGCTCGCGCCATCGGCGGCGACGGTCAGCGTGCGGTAGCCGCCGCGCGCGAGCAGGCCGACCAGCTCGTCGGTCAGCTTGTCGGCGCGCAACGACGAGATGCCGACCTGGCGGCCGCCATCGACGACACCGCGCACGACCTTCGCGATCTCGGGGTGATCGGTCACCGCGGCGCCGACCAGCCCGACCCGCGTCGCGTGATCCGGAATGCCGGCGAGGATGACCTCGGGCGCGACGATGCGCATGCCGCCGTTGGTCGAGCGCCGCATCACGCAGTACGTGCAGCCGCGCGAGCAGCCGCGCGCCGCCTCGGTCAGGAACATGTCCGACAGCTCGGTGTGCGGCGTCAGGATCGTCGACCGCGCCGGCAGGAGCGCGTCGTCGGCGGCCGCGACCTTGGGCACGACCATGCCGTCGTGGGGCGGGATGTACCAGCCCGGGCGGCCGGCCAGCGCCGCCTGCAGCCGATCGCGCGACCAGCCGAGGTCGCGCGCGCGCTCGCACAGCTCGACCACCAGCTCCTCGCCCTCGCCGAGCGCGACCACATCGCAGAACGGCGCGAGCGGCGCGGGGTTCGAGAACGTGAGCGGCCCGCCGGCGACGATGATCGGGTGGTGATGCGTTCGCTCGGCTGCCAGCGGCGGGATGCCGGCCAGCTCGAGGCACTCGATGAGGCCCGCGATCTCGAGTTCGTAGGCGACCGAGAACGCGATCATCGGATACTGATCGATGGGCAGGTCGCGCTCGAGCGTGGTCAGCCGGCCGCCGGCCTTGCGGAACGCGGTGGTGTCGTCGGGCAGCATCGCGCGATCCGCGGCGAACCCCGACAGCTCGTTGATGCGCCGGTAGATGACCTGGTAGCCGAGCGACGACATCGCCGCGCGATACGGGCTCGGATAGCAGAGCGCGACGCGATCGGGCGCCTCCTTGCGGATGGTGCCGCGCTCGGCGGCCAGGAGCCGCCCGGCGTCGTCGCTGTTCTCTCGTCGACCGCGGGCCATGGATCGCGGCACGCTACCACCCATCCCCCGGGAATCAATGGCCCGAGTTACATGCAGCTCTTCACGAAGTCGTGGCGCAGCTTCACCCAGGAGCCTCGCTCCATGCTCCAGTAGTCCACGCAGTAGCCTTCCTCCTGCATGCTGACCGGATCGCCGAGCGCGTTGCAGGCGTAGGCCACGACCTCGAAGTCGGGCCGACCGTGGCCGGTGCGATCGAGCGCGCTCAGCACCTGCTCGCCCGCGCGCTCGCCCGGCGAGGTCAGGCTCCCGGTGTCGACGACCGCGGTCCGGGCGAGATCGATCGCGACATCGATGTACCCGAAGGTCATGCTCGGATCGGTCAGGAGCTCGGCGCCGGCGATGGTGATCTGCCAGCGCGTGATGTTCTGGCACGAGTCCGGCACGGCCTGGACCGAGGTGATGCGGACCCGGCCGTTACCGCCCGGGGCGATCACCGCGATCGCGTCGCCGACGCCGGGCGGCTGGCCGAAGCAGGTGCCGGTCGCCGTCGACGGCGTGACCTGGCAGATGCGGGGCACCCGGCCGGCGTTGTGGCCGCGCACGACCCGCACGACCCGCCCGGGCCGGGCATCGGCCGCGGCGGCGAGCCCGAGGCTCGCGATCGCGATCAGGGCGCGGGCGGTCCACACCCCGCGATCATACAACGCGGGCGTCCGGGCGCCCGTGCGACCGTGCGCGGCGAGTGGTAGCTTGCTCGCGATGCGCCACCTCGCGTTCGTCCTCGCCACCGTCACCGCGCTCACCGCGGGCTGTAGCCGCAAGAAGGCCGAGCCCGAGGGCTTCCCCGCCGGCGCGGATCTGCAGGCCTCCGGTGACCTGCCGCCGCCGCCCGCCGTGGGCCCGGGCGCGCTCGGCGATCAGGGGGGCGGCGGCATGGGCGGCATGCCGCCGGCCACCGGCAACGTCCCCGACGACGACGTCCACGCCGGCGTGCGCGCCGGCGGCGGTGGCATGGGCGGCGGCGGTGGTGGCGTCGACGTCGCGGCGATGGGCATGGCCTCGCCGGATCCCAACAAGCCGATCGATCCCAGCAAGTTCGTGCGCGGCCAGATCCAGCCGAGCGCCGAGCTCGCGGCGAAGATCCCGTCGGGCGCGGTCATCTACGTCAGCGTGAAGACCGCCGACCCCAAGACCGGCGAGGGCGTGGGCATGCCGGTGGCCACCCTCAAGCTGACCTCGGGCACCTGGCCGCTGCCGTTCGAGCTGACCGAGCGCAACATGATGACCGCCGACAGCAACTTCAGCGGCGACGTGGTCGTGACCGCGCGCTACGCCCAGAATCCCGACCCGCTGATGAAGCAGCCGGGCGACGTGGTCGGCAAGGTCCGCACCACGATCCCGTCGGACAAGCTCGCGATCACGCTCGACAGCGTCCTCCCGTAGGGTTTCGTGCGCGATCGCGCGCGGCGCGCGTGAGCATTCCCGGCGCCGCGTCGTTCATCCTCTCGTGGTGACCGCACGCGTGTTCGAACCTGACCCGCCCCCGACGCCGGAGGCCCTGGTCGACCAGGTCCTCGGTGGGGCCCCCGGCGCGTGGGGCGCGCTCGCGGAGCTCGTCCACGGGCACATCCTCGACCTCTGCCGGCGCCGGCGCTGGGTGGCGAACGCGCCGACCGCGGCGGATCTCCACCGCGAGGTCGCGCTGCGGGTGCTCGAGAAGCTGCACGCCGGCGACTACGCGGCGCTGCGGCAGTGGGCCGCGGCCCGCGATCGCTACCCCGACGCGCGCTTCACCGCGTGGCTCGGCGCGGTCGCGTCCAACGCGCTCATCGATCTGACCCGCCGCACCCGCACCACCGAGGAGCTCGCCGAGGAGCCCGCCGCGATCGCGCTCGCCCCGGGCGACGCGATCGATCTCGCGCGGGTCGTGCGCGCGCTCACCCACGACCAGTTCCCGGCCGACCAGCGCACCGCGATCGCGATGTGGCTGCGCGGCCACGACGCCGCCGCGATCGCCGCCGAGCTCGGGCTCGGCGACAGCGCCGCGGCCAACCGCTTGCTCCACGCCGCGCGCGAGCGTCTGCGCCGCGCCATGCGCCCGGAGGTGACCCATGACTGATCCGCTCGCGTCCCTCGATCGCCTCGCCGCCTCGCTCGCCATGCCCGCCGCGGAGACGCCCGCGTGCGCCTCCATCTGGCCGCTGCTCGCGGTCCCCGATCGCGCGATCACGCGCTTCGATCGCACCGCCCGCGATGGCCACCTCGCCAGCTGCGCGCGCTGCCGGATCGCGGCGGTCGAGCTCTGGCTCGACGACGGCGCCGCGCCCGAGGTCGCGCCGATGCCGATCGCGACCGCGCTCCCTCCGCTGCCTGCGCGGCGGCGATCGCGGCGGTCACTCTACGCCGGGCTGGTCGCGGGCTTCGCCGCGGCGGCCGCGGTCGCAGGCGCCGCGGTCGCGCCGATGTTGCGCAGCGGCCCATCGGCCGCGTCGATGATGGCGAGCGCGCCGCTGCCGCTCAAGCCGTTCCCGACCGCCGCGCCGCCGCTCGATCTGGTCGTGCTGGTCGATGCCCAGCGCGCGTTCCTCGGCCGCGGCCAGGACCGGACCTTCCGGGCGGTCGCGAGCGCGCTCGACGATCTGAAGACCAACGTCCCGCCCGATACCCGCGTCACGCTCGTCACCGCGACCGGCGACGCGATGACCGTGCGCGCCCGCGAGGTCCCGGTCGCCGCGTTCTCGGCGACGACGCTCGGCGCGATGGCCGACTACGCC
The DNA here is from genome assembly GCA_021413675.1 of Deltaproteobacteria bacterium. Classification (GTDB taxonomy): domain Bacteria; phylum Myxococcota_A; class Polyangia; order Haliangiales; family Haliangiaceae; genus JAIOQA01. The sequence continues at coordinate 5,248 of JAIOQA010000203.1, forward strand.
GACGTCGCGCTGAGCCCGCGCTACGACCACGTCCTCGACGGCGTCGCCGGCCTGTTCACGCAAGCGGATCACCGCCGCGCGGTGCTCGTGCTCGGCAGCGGCTGCGACGCGACCACGGGCTCGCCGGCGGTCGCGATCGCCGCGCGCAACGCCGCGCTCGAGCGGCTGGATCTCGCCGGCATCGCGGTCGGCAGCGTGACCTACTGGAACGGCGACGTCGCCCCGTGCCCCGAGCCCGCGATCCTGCGCATGGGCACGCTGCGGTCGCACCTCATGTACGACCCGTCGGCCATCCCGGCCGGCGTCTCGGCCTCGCTGCGCGCCATCCAGCTGCCGGCGCCGGCGGCGGCGCCGCCCGCGCCCTGAGGCGAGCGAAGCGAGCCGGTTCAACCAGCGGCGCTTCGCGCTTGGATGAGATCGGGACCGTCGTCCTCGACGGGGCCGATCGATCGAACGAGAGCCTGGAAGCGAAAGCTTCACAGGCTCTGATCGGGCGGCGCTCAGTTCCGCGCGAGCATGACCGCGGTCTGCGAGTACGTCGACGACTGCCAGAACGCCTGCAGCGCGGCCAGCTTGTCGGCGACGTCGCCCTCGCGCAGGACCTTCGCGTTCTGGTACGCGAGCCGGGCCTGGATCGGGATCGAGCCGGTCGCGACTCGCGCCGCCCGCGCGTTCTCGCGCGCCGAGCGATCCGCGGAGTCGAGCATGTGGATGAACGCCTTCTCGTGCTCGACCGACTTGGGCCGGCCCGAGATCTCGTCGGTCTCGACGCCGAGCGAGTACCACTTGCTGACCAGGAGCGAGCTCTTGAAGAACGACAGCTCGCTGCCCGCCAGGCTCGCCAGGCCCCACGCGATCGAGTCCTCGCCCCACTCGGTCTTGAGGCTGTCGGCGAGGCCGCCCATCGTCGGCATGTTCGCGGCCATCGTCGCGACCAGGTAGTCCGGCTCGAACATCGCGAACTTGGTCTGGGCCTGCTCGAACGGGACCTTGAAGTGCTCGGCGAGCTCCTTCACGAACAGCGTCTCGAAGTAGTTGAGGTTGGCGGCCGAGGCCGACTGGTACGACTTGGCGAGGCGCCGCACGTTGGGCAGCGAGCACAGGTAGCTCACGCTCTTCTCGCTCTCGATGTCGAGGCCCTCGACGCCGGTCTGCGTCGACGACACCGCGCGCGCGATCGCGAGCACCGACGGCGCCACCGAGCCGACGATCTGATCGGCCGCGCCCGGCGTGTTGAGATCGTCCTGCGAGACGCCGGTCAGGCTGTCGAGGAACTGCGTGGTCTGGCCCACGACCTCCGACGAGAAGATGTGGAAGCCCCAGCCGGTGATCGCGCGCCGGTAGGCCGCGATCATCCGCAGGTGGCCGCCGAGCGTGTCGGGCTTGATCGCGCCGATCGTGCGCAGCGCCGCCTCGGTCTGGCTCGCCAGCTCGGTCAGCTCGTGCAGCCGGGCCTGCGCGCCGACGATGTCGTGCTTCTGGACCAGCTCCAGGATCTCCTGGGTCGAGGTCGCGGCCGCGGCGTAGATCCAGGCCTCGACGATGCGCTCGTACGCGGCCGACGCGAGGCCCTCCTTGCGCAGCTTCTCGGCGCTCTCGAGCCGCTGCTTGGCGACCAGCGCCATCTGCTGCAGGCCGTCGGGCAGGCCGCGCTCGTTGTAGAGCGCGACCAGGTGATCGAGGTTCGACGCGATCATCTTCTGCCAGTCGGCGTACTTCGCGTCGAGCGCGGCGGTGACGGTGTCGTCGACCGCCATCTCGCTCTGATCGACCGGGACCGGGCGGGGCAGGGTCTTGCCGGTGAGGAACGTGTAGGCGTCGTAGACGTCGGCGATCTCGGTCGCGGTCGCGCCGTGCTCCTTGGCGAGCGCCACCAGATCGACCGGCTGGTGGGTGTTCATGTCTTCGTCGAAGCGCTGGCCGATCGGATAGCCGAGGCGGGTCTTGCCCTTCTCGATCGAGCCCAGGAACTTGTGCGGGATGCCGCCGACCGGGCCGATCGAGCCGTCGGGGTTGATGATGCCGGTCATCGTCGCCTTGGGATCGACCGGCGCGCCGACCAGCGAGGCCAAGAAGCCCGCGGTCATCAGGCCCGAGGCCGAGGCGCCATCGATCGTGCCGCCGGCGGCCGCCGAGAACGTGAAGTCGGTGAGGTCCTTGCCGAGCGTGGTCGCGGCCACGAACGACGAGATCCACACGCCGGCGCGCCACTGCGGCCCGGCGCCGCCGGCGAACTGCTCGTAGATGCCGACGCGGACGTCGCCGTCGGGGTTGGGCGCGGTGGTCAGCTTGACCGGGCTCGACCCGCCGCTGGCCGGGTTGCCGCCGCCCGTGATCACGAACATCGCGTCGACGGAGACGCTGGCGTCCTTGCCGGCGAGCGGGATGATCGTCGAGCCGCCCTTGGCGTCGGTGCCGAGGATCAGCGCCTGCGACGGCGCCTTGGCATCCTCCTTGATACCGAGCGGCGCGAGCTGCTTGGTGGTCGAGCCCGGCGTGGTGCCGCCCGGCGGCCGCGCGCCCGGGCCGCACGCGATGACGAAGGCGATCGCGAGGGCGACGGGATGGTGATGGCGAACGAGCTGCATCGACGCGCGACTCCTCGGGCGCTCCCCGCGCCGTCCGGATACGGTACCACGCGTGCTACCGTGGGCGGCGATGGACGCGCTCCAGGTGGTGTGCTTCGTCGTCGGGCCGTACCAGTGCGCGCTCGACATCCTGCGGGTCCGCGAGATCATCCATTCGAGCCCGATCACGCCGATGCCGGGGACGAGCCCGATGGTCGAGGGCGTGGTCGAGCTGCGCGGCGCGTACCTGCCGGTGGTCGATCTGCGCAAGCGGCTGGCGCTCGACGCGCGCGCGTCGGGCGAGCGCTACGTCGTCGCGCAGCTGGCCGATGGCGCGCGGGTCGCGCTGATCGTCGATCGCGTGATCGACGTGCGCCGCATCCCGCAGGCGCAGTTCGCGCCGCCGCCCGCGCTGACCGCCTCGGCGCCGCCGTGCGTGCTCGCGGTCGCCAAGCAGGGCGAGGACACCGTGCTGCTGCTCGATCTTGCCAGCCTGGTCGACGCCGAGGCGCTGACCGCCGGGTTATAGAAGCGCTTCGATGAGACGTCCGCCGCCGCCCGGGCAGCTGCCTGCGTTTCCCGTGACCGGCGGGCTCGTGCTGCTCGCGATCGCGGTCACCGCGCTCGCCTGGAAGCAGCCCGAGGGCGTCGAGCGCCTCGTGATGACGCGCGACGCGTTTCGCGGCGAGCCGTGGCGGCTGGTGACCGGCATCCTGCCGCACGCGGATGCCTTCCACCTCCTCTTCAACGTCTACTGGCTGTGGGTCTTCGGCACCGAGATCGAGCAGCGCTTCGGGGCGCTGCGGATGGCGCTCGTGGTCGTGCTGCTCGCGGTGATCTCGTCGGCGGCGCAGTACGCGCTGGTCGACGGCGGCGTGGGGCTGTCGGGCGTGGGCTACGGGCTGTTCGGGCTGGCGTGGGTGCGCGCGCGGCGCGATCCGCGCAGCGCCGATCTGGTCGATCGCTCGACGGTGGTGATGTTCCTGATCTGGTTCGTGCTGTGCATCGTGCTGACCGCGGCCGGGGCCTGGCGCGTCGCCAACGTCGCGCACGGCGCGGGCCTGATCGCCGGCGCCATCGTCGGGTTCGCGATCACCTCGGTCGGCGCGCGGCGCGCGCTCGCCGGCGCGGCGGTCGGCGCGCTGCTGGGCGCGAGCCTGCTCGGCGCGAGCGTGCTGCGCCACGCCGTGAACCTCGACGGCGGCGGCATCGATCAGCGCATGGACGCCTACGAGCTCGCCGAGGCCGCGGACCAGGCGTTGAACCGCAACGACACCGCGGGGGCGATCCGCCTGTACCGCGAGGCGGTGGAGCTCGTCGATGACGAGCCCAGCTATTTCCACAACCTCGGGGTCGCGCTGTACCGCGCCGATCAGCAGGCCGAGGCGCTGGCGGCGTTCGCGCGGGCGTGCGCGCTGGGCGGCACCGCGTCGTGCCCCGACGCCGGCCCGTCGCAATAACTTGTCGCGCGCCCGCCGACGCGGTCTGATCCGACCATGGCCCGCCGGCTCGATCTCGACCGCGCCGTGGACGCGTACCTGTCCCACGTCAAGGTGGAGCGCGGGCTCGCGGTCGCGACGGTCGATGGGTACGGCCGCGATCTGAGCCGGTTCGTGCGCGGCCTCGACGCGCGTGGCCGGCGCTCCGTCGATGAGATCACGCCGCTCGACGTCACCGAGTACCTGGTCGAGCTCGCCACCGGCGGCATGGCGGCGCGCAGCCGCGCCCGCGCGCTGGTCGCGATCCGCGGGCTGGTCCGCTACCTGATCAGCGAGCGCTGGCTCGAGGCGGATCCGACCGAGCTGGTGGCCGGCCCGCGCATCGCGCCCAAGCTGCCCGGCGTGCTCGGCGAGGACGCGGTGATGAAGCTCTGCGCCATGCCGCCGCGCGATCGGCCGCGCGGCCTGCGCGACGCCGCGATGCTGTCGTTGCTCTACGCGACCGGCATGCGCGTGTCCGAGCTGGTCGGGCTGCCGGTCGGCGACCTCAACCTCCACGTCGGCTACGCGCGGGTCACCGGCAAGGGCAAGAAGACCCGCATGGTGCCGGTCCACAACGAGGCCCGCGCGCTGTGCGAGCAGTACCTGAACGAGGTGCGGCCGGGCTTCCTGCGCGATCCGAAGGAGCCCGCGCTGTTCCTGACCGAGCGCGGCGGGCCGATGACCCGCCAGGCGTTCTGGAAGCTGTGCCGCGGCTACGCCCGGGCCGCGGGCGTGCGGCTGCCTGGCGCCGAGGTCTCGCCGCACAAGTTGCGCCACTCGTTCGCGACCCACCTGGTCGAGGGCGGCGCGGATCTGCGCGCGGTCCAGGCGATGCTCGGCCACGCCGACATCTCGACGACGCAGATCTACACGCACGTCAGCCGGTCGCACCTGATCGCCGCGGTCGCCAAGCACCCGAGAGGCTGAGCGATCGGCGGCGACGGCTTGCGGCGGAGGCCCGCGCCCGTCATATTCCCCGGCTAGGTTCGCGCACGCGGATCCGCCCATGGACATCCAGCCCAACGACGTCCTTCTCATCACGCGCGGCCTGATCGTCCTGATCATGTCGATCGCGGTCCACGAGTTCGGCCACGCCTGGGTCGCCGACCGGCTGGGCGACGACCTCCCGTCGCGCCAGGGCCGCGTCACGCTCAACCCGGTGGCGCACGCCGATCCGATCGGCACCCTGATCCTGCCGCTGGCGTCGATGCTGTGGGCGGCCATGCAACATCAGTTCATCGGCGCCGGGATTGGCTGGGGCAAGCCGGTCCAGACCCAGCCGCGCAACTACACCCGCAAGATCCGCATGGCCACCGGCAGCGTGCTGGTCGCGATCGCGGGGCCGTTGATGAACGTCCTGTTCGCCACGTTCCTCGTGCTCCTGCACGCGATCCTGATCAAGACCGGGACCCTGACCCTGGGGGGGCGCGTGTCGGAGGCCCTGTTCTTCGCGGTCGGCCTCAACTTCATGCTGTTCTTCTTCAACCTGCTGCCCATCCCGCCGCTCGACGGTGGCTACGTGCTCGACTACTTCGCGCCGTACAGCTGGCGGTCCTTCCTCGACACGTACAAGACCTACTCGATCTTTCTCCTGATGCTGGTCATCGCCACGCCGCTGGGCGCGGTGATCTTCGTGCCGGCGGAATTCGTCTCGCACCACCTGTACGTCGGCGTGTTCACGCTGTTCGGGCTGACCTGATGGAAGAGGCGCCGTACCAGGTCTCCCTCGATGTCTTCGAGGGGCCGCTCGATCTGCTCTTGCACCTGGTGAAGAAGCACGAGCTCGACATCCTCGACATCCCGATCGGGTTCGTGACCGATCGCTACCTCGAGTACCTCGACGCGATGCAGGGCCTCGACCTCGATGTCGCTGGCGAGTACCTGGTGATGGCGGCGACCCTGTGCCACATCAAGTCGCGCGAGCTGTTGCCGCCGTCCGAGGACGACGAGCCCGAGGTCGTCGAGGAAGACGACGCCGAGGCGATCGCCAACGCCGCCGACCCGCGCGCCGAGCTCATCCGCCGCCTGCTCGAGTACCAGAAGTACAAGGAGGCGGCGACCCACCTCGGCGGCCGGCCGGTGGTCGGGCGCAACGTGTGGGGCCGCGGCTCCGCGTCCGAGGACGCCGTCGCCGAGGACATCGATCCGGAGGCCGTCGCGCCGCTGGCGCCGTTCCCGGTGCACAAGCTGATCGAGGCCTTCGACCGGCTGCTGCGCCGCGCCAAGATCAAGGTCACGCACGACGTGATGATCGACCGGCTGTCGGTCAGCCAGAAGATCGCCGAGCTGACCGATCGCCTCGAGATCGAAGGCACGTTCACGTTCACGTCGATGTTCTCGTTCCTGCGCGAGGGCGTGGAGGTCACGATCGCCGAGCTCCGGCACGAGGCCGTGGTGACCTTCCTGGCGCTCCTGGAGATGGCCAAGCTGCGGCTCATCGCGATCAGCCAGCCCGAGCCCGACGGCGACGGCGAAATCTACGTGGCGCGGGCCGCCGATGACCTGCGCTCGAAGGTCGCGAGCGCGGTCGCGGGCTCGGACGAGTACCGGTAGCCGACGACGCGGCTTCCCAGCGTCACACCGGTGCGCTACAAGCGCCCGCAGGAAGATCCGTGACCCGCATCCGACAGAAGCGCAAGGCGAGGGGGCGCGCCGCTCCCGAGACCGAGGCGGTCACCGAAGAGCCGGTGGCCACGGAGCTCACGGCCGTGCCCGAGGCGCCCGCCGAGGTGCCCGAGCCGGAGGCGCAGACCGCCGATGATCTGGCGGCGGCCATGGACGACGTCGCCCTTGCCGGCGAGTCGGTCGCGGCCGATGTCGTTGACGGCGCGGTCGCGGACGCCGAGGCCGCGACGGACGACGCGAGCGCCGAGGCGCCGGTCGACGAGCCGGAGCTGGTGGACGAGGCTGCGGGCGAGCCGGGCGAGGACGACGCGGGCGCGCTGATCGACGCCGTGCCGACGCCGGCGGGCGCGTTCGACGGGCTGAGCGATGACGAGGCCGCGGCCGATCCGCTCGACGGCGAGGTCGCCGCCGAGGGCGAGGGCGAGGGCGAGGCAGACGACGACGAGGAGGGCGGCGTCACCGTCGCGATCACCGCGGCGGCGATGGAGCCCGCGCGGTGGAAGGCGCTGATCGAGGCGCTCTTGTTCGCGTCGGACAAGCCGCTCACGGTGCAGCGCCTGCGCCAGCTGACCCGCGTCAGCGACAGCGCGCGCATCCAGGCCACGCTCAACGAGCTGGTCCAGGACTACCAGGGCCGCGGCATCGCGCTGCAGAGCGTGTCCGGCGGCTACATGTTCCGCACCCAGAGCTCGTTCTCGGCGTGGGTGCAGCAGCTCATCGCGGGCCGGCCCGTGCGCCTCTCGCGCGCGCAGCTCGAGACCCTCGCGATCGTCGCGTATCGCCAGCCGATCACGCGCCCGGAGATCGACGACATCCGCGGCGTGGACTCGGGCGGCACGCTCAAGGTCCTGCTCGATCGCAGCCTGGTCCGCATCCTCGGCAAGAAGGAGGAGGTCGGCCGGCCGCTGCTCTACGGCACGACCAAGGAGTTCCTCGACTTCTTCAGCCTCGGCGATCTGCGCGAGCTGCCGACCCTGCGCGAGTACTCGGAGCTGTCCGAGGAGAGCCGCCGCGTGGTCGATGGCATCGGCGGCAAGTCGGCGACGCCGGCCACCGCGCCGGTGGTCGAGCCCGTCGTCGAGGCCGCGCCGGCCGCCGAGGTCGTCGTCGGGGACGAGGCCGCCGCGGCCGAGGCCGCGCCGGTCGCCGAGGACGCCGTCGGAGACGAGGCTGCCGCGGCCGAGGCCGCGCCCGCCGCCGAGGACGTCGTCGGAGACGAGGCCGTCGTCGCCGAGGACGCGCCCGCGACGAGCGACGCGCTCACCGACGACGCCGTCGTCGAGCCGCCCGAGGTCGCCGCCGACGGCCACGTGATCGACGAGGACGATGGCGCGCGCTTCGGCGCGCCGCTCGACGAGACCGCCGGCGACGAGGTCGCCGTCGCGTCGCCGCCGGCCCTCGACGCCGAGACCTTCATCGAGACCCAGCCGCTGGCCGCGGTGCGCGACGCCGAGGTCGCCGACCGCGAGGCGTTCCTGGAGACCCAGCCGCTGGCGACCGTGCGCGACACCGACGCACCCGACGGCGAAGCCTTCGTCGAGACCCAGCCGCTGGCCACCATCACCGACGTGCTCGACGAGCCGACCGCGGTCGCCGTCGACGCGAGCGAGGTCGTCGAGGAGACGCAGCCGGTCGAGACGGTCGACGAGGCCGAGCTCGTGACCGAGGAGCCGGTGGTCGCGGAGACGCAGCCGGTCGAGGCGATCGACGAGCCTCTGGTCGCGGACACGCAGCCGGTCGAGACGGTAAACGAGCCGGTGGTGGCGGAGACGCAGCCGGTCGCGGCGATCGACGAGGCCGAGCTCGTGACCGAGGAGCCGGTGGTGGCGGAGACGCAGCCGGTCGAGGCGATCGACGAGCCGGTGGTGGCGGAGACGCAGCCGGTCGAGGCGATCGACGAGGCCGAGCTCGTGACCGACGAGCCGGTGGTTGCGGAGACGCAGCCGGTCGAGCCCGAGCCGAACGTCGAGCCTGCCTTCGAGCCTGCGCCCGACGCGGCGCACGATCCTGATTCGATCGCCGACGCCGGCGACGCGACCGAGGCCACCGCGCCGACCGAAGTGGTCGACGCTGGAGTCGCGGACGAGCGCGGGGACGTCATCGACGCCGCCGCGGGCGAACCCGAAGAGGCGGTCGCGATGCATACACCCGACGAGTCCGTGGTCCCGGCCGAGGCCGAGCCCGCGATCCCGATGACCGACGAAGCCGAGCTGGCCACCGCGCCGACGTCTGACGACGGCACCGACGAGAGCGCGTCGTGAGCGAGATCCGGCTGCAGCGGTACCTGTCGCAGTCTGGCGTCGCCGCGCGGCGCAAGGCCGAGGATCTGATCACCGCCGGGCGCGTGACCGTCAACGGCAAGATCGTGAAGGAGCTCGGCACCAAGGTCGACCCCGAGAACGATCGCGTCGCCGTCGACGGGCAGGGCGTCCACCCCGAGCAGCACTTCTACCTGATCTTCAACAAGCCCAAGGGCTGCATCGTCTCGGTCACCGACGATCGCGGTCGCCTGACGGTGATGGACTACCTGCCAAACCTGCCGGTGTCGGTCGCGCCGGTCGGGCGCCTCGACTTCTACAGCGAGGGCGTGCTGTTCCTGACCAACGACGGCGAGCTCGCCGCGCGCCTGCTCGCGCCCAAGAGCCACGTCGCCAAGACCTATCACGTGAAGGTCCACGGCGATGTCGCCTCCGCCGATCTGACCGCGCTGCGCAACGGCGTGCGCCTCGACGACGGCACCCAGACCCAGCCGTGCGAGGTCAACGTGCTGCCCGGCGAGAGCCGGCACACCTGGCTCGGCATCACCCTCTACGAGGGCAAGCAGCGCCAGATCCACCGCATGCTCGAGGCGCGCGGCTATCGCGTCGACAAGCTGCAGCGCGTCGCGTTCGCGAACCTGACCTTCCACGGCCTCCGCGTCGGTGACGCGCGCGAGCTCGACCAGCAGGAGCTCAACGAGCTCCGCGATCTGGTCGGCCTCGATCACCGCGAGGTCGCGCGCGGCCGCTGGCAGGTGCGTCGCGAGACCACCGACATGAACCGGCGCAAGCACGGCATCGAGGAGGGCGAGCCCCTTCCTCCCGCCGGCCGCCCCGCACCCCGTCCGCTCGCCCCCGCGCCCGAGACCGCTCCTCC
>JAIOQA010000204.1 GCA_021413675.1 Deltaproteobacteria bacterium
CGGGCGGGACCGGGGGCGGCGCGACCGGCCCGATCGGCGGCGCGGCCGCGGGGGCGGCCGGGCGCGCGGCGCCGTCATCGGCGGCCCAGCTCGCGATCAGCACCGCCGCGGTGGTCGCGTCGGGCACGACGCGCTCGCGCACGCGGCCGTTCGCGTCCTCGGCGAGGATGTAGAGGCCGCCGGCGGTCGGGATGACCCGGACCTTGAGCGCGGGGCCGCAGACCTTCTCGGCCCGGACCCACTCCTCGATCACCGGCTGGACCTCGGGCGGCGCGCGCAGGATCTCGACCTGGCAGGTCGGGGCTTCCTGCGCCGCAGCGCTCGACGACGCCGCGGCGGTCGCGAGCAGGGCCAGGGTGGAGATCAAGGGGATACGCATCGGAGCTCCTTCGTTGTGCGGCCGGCGGGCCGCGTGTCTCCATTGGTCGGTGCGCGGGGCTTTCTTCGGATCTTTTTCTTCAGCATCCGGCGGCAAGCGGTGGCACCGCGCCGGGGGCGCGAACCAAAGGCGCGCGATCAGCGAGAGATCCGCGGGATCACGCCATCGCCGGGGTCACAGGCGGTGGTCGATCCCCGCCCACATCTCGAGGGCGTTGCCGCGCGAGACCGCGCTGCCATCGACCGGGTTCAGGAGGCGCTGCGCGGTGACCGTGACCAGCGGACCGGCGCGCAGCCGCCAGCGGCGGGTCAGGTCGACGCCGACCGAGGCCCCGAGCTCACCGTAGGGCGACACGCCCTGCGCGGTGTCGTAGCCCATGGTGGACACCGTCGTGACGACCGCGCCGAGGCCGAGCTCGAGGCGACCGGACAGCCGACCGAGGTGGCCCTCGACCGCGGCCCGCGCGACGACGCGGGCGTCGCGCGCGGTGCCCGACTGGACGTTGGCGCTGAACGGCTGGAACTGCAGCTCGGATTCCGCGTATCCGGCCGCGAGCCCGAGGATCAGGCCACGCCGCATGACCAGATCGACGCCGATCCGCGCGCCGACCGGGCCGTCGCTGGTGGTGCGCGCCCCGGTATCGGCGCGCGCGAGCAGGCCGATGTCGATCGAGAGGTGACCGCGGTGCGGGCGCGCACCGCCATCGACGACCACGCCGCCGGGAGGCGGCATCGGGGCGGGAGGTGCGGGCGGCGCGGGCGGCGCGGGCGGCGCGGGAGGATCGGGTTGCGCCGGCGGCGCGGGCGGCTCCATCGCGATCGCGCCCGGCGCGGCCGATGGCGCGGCCGGCGGGAGGAGATCCGCGGTCGCCACCGCCGGCCCGACCGCGATCGGCGCGACCGGCGCAGGCGCCGGCCCGCCGCCATCATCCGCGGCCCAGCTCGCGATCAGCACCGCGGCGGTGGTCGCGTCGGGCACGACCCGCTCGCGCACCCGCCCGTTCGCGTCGGTCGCGAGCACGTACAGCCCACCCGCCGTCGGCACCACCCGCACCGACAGCGCCGGGCCGCACACCTGCTCGGCGCGCACCCAGTCCTCGATCACCGGCTGCACCTCGGGCGGCGCGCGGAGGATCGTGACCTGGCACCGCCCGGGATCCGCCCGCACGGCCGAGGCGGTGGCGGCGGTGGTGATGAGCGACAGCGCGGACAGCACGGACAGACGCATGGCGAGACCTCGGCGAGGGTTGGGCGCGGCCATGTCGGCCGCGCTCCCTCACTTGGTCGCGCGCGCGGAGTTTCATCGGAACATTCGCGCGCGATCAGGCGCCGAAACGCGCGATGGCCCGCGCGAGCGGGCCATCGTCCGGAAACCAGAGGCGCGTCAGCTCTTCTTGCGCGTGCCGGCCCAGTACAGCGCGCCGGCCATCGCCATGAACGGGATCATCGGCCACCAGGTCTCGCTGGTCGCCATGAACTCGGGGAGGATGCCGCTCCAGTCGAAGGCCTTGTCGGCGCCGGCGGTGAGGATCGCCGACTGCGCGACGCCGGCGATCGCGCCACCGGCGATCAGGCCCGAGGCCATCAGCATGCCGGGCGAGAACTCCGCCTCGGCCTCGCTCTCGCCGCGGCGCCGACGATCGATCAGCCAGCGCACCGCGCCGCCGACGAAGATGCCGCCCGAGGTGGAGATCGGCAGGTACAGGCCGACCGCGAACGGCAAGGACGACACGTTCACCAGCTCGAGGATGATCGCCAGCATCACGCCGATGAGCACCATGCCCCACGGCAGCTTGCCGCCGAGCGTGCCGTCGATGATCAGCGCGAACAGCTGGGCCTTGGGCGCATCGAACTTCTCGAGCGGCTCGGCCTCGTACGCGACCTTGCCGGCGCTGTCGACGAGGTAGCGGCCGGCGGACAGGCCGTTGACCTCGGTCGAGAGCACGACCACGCGGTAGGGCTGGCGATCGATGCCGTGGTCGGTGCCGTCGGTCTCGCCGACGATCTTGCCGTCGACGAGCAGGTTCTTCTTCGCGGTCGCCGCGTCCTTCGCGTCCTTCGCCGCCTCGGTGATGCCAACCGGCAGGGCGCCCTTCGCTACGCGCAGGCGGTACGGATACGCCGAGTCGACCGCGGGGTCGGCGAAGAACATCGGCGTGCCCTTGTCGTCGACCAGGTACTTGCCGCGGGTGATCGGCTTGCCGGCGGGATCCTTGAGATCATCGCGGACGTAGGCCACGTGATAGAGCTTGTCGTCGGGGCCGGTCATCGTCTGCTCGCCCGCCGCGAAGGTCACACCCGGCATGTCGACCGCCGGGAAGGTGGTGCGCGAGTCGAGGAGCAGCAGCATCACGAAGCCGATCGCCAGCGCGCTGGTGACCACGCCGACCGAGATCGCGATCTGCTGGGCGCGCGGGGTGGCGCCGACCAGGAAGCCGGTCTTGAGGTCCTGCGAGGTCGTCCCGCCGTTGGAAGCGGCGACGCACACCAGGGCCGCGGTCGACAGCGCCATCGCCTTGAAGCCGACGCCGGTGCGGCCGAGCAGCACGAACAGGCCGCAGGTGAGCAGCAGGGTCGCGATCGTCATGCCCGAGATCGGGTTCGACGACGAGCCGATCTCGCCGGTGATGCGGCTCGACACGGTCACGAAGAAGAAGCCGAACAGCACCACGAGCAGCGCGGTCAGGAAGTCGATGTCGAGGGTCGGCGCGAGGAAGATCGCGATGGCCAGCGCCGCCGAGCCGCCGAACACGAAGCGCATCGACAGATCGAGGTCGGTGCGCAGCACCTTGGCCTTGGTCGCCTCGTCGGAGCGCATGTTGGCGACGCCCGAGCGGAACGCCGAGACGATCGTCGGGATCGAGCGGCCGAGCGAGATGAAGCCGCCGGTCGCGACCGCGCCAGCGCCGATGTAGAGGATGTAGTCGTGGCGGATCGCGCCGGCCGACATCGCCGCAACCTCGGGGCCGCCGAGCATCGCGATGAGCGGCATCAGCACCATGAACGCCAGCGCGCCGCCGGCGAGCATCGTCGCCGAGACCTTGGGACCGATGATGTAGCCGACGCCGAGCATGGGCGGCGACACCTCGGCGGCGACGTTGCCCTTGAACTGCACGACCTTGTCGGCGAGGTAGGTCTTGAACTCGATCGTGTAGGTCGCGACGTCGGTCCACAGCTTCGAGATGAGGTTGAGGAACGTGTAGACCAGGCCGATGAAGAACCCGGTGAACACCATCGTCGCCTCGGTGCCGCCCTTCTCACCGACGACGAGCACGTCAGCGCAGGCGGTCCCCTCCGGGTACATCAGCTTGCCGTGCTCCTTCACGATCAGGCCGTGACGGAGCGGGATCATCATCAGCACGCCGATGAGCCCGCCGAGCAGCGCGACCAGGAGGATGCGGGTCAGCTCGATGTCGAAGCCCATCAGCAAGAGCGACGGCAGCGTGAAGGCGACGCCGGCGGCCAGCGACTCGCCGGCCGAGCCGGTGGTCTGGGCGATGTTGTTCTCGAGGATCGTGCCGCGCAGCTTGAGCCAGCGAAACAGCGTGATCGAGAGGACCGCGACCGGGATCGAGGCCGAGACCGTGAGGCCGACCTTGAGCCCGAGGTACACCGACGATGCCGCGAACACGATGCCCAGCACCGCGCCCATGAGGATCGCGGGGATGGTGAGCTCCCGGACGTTGGCGTCAGGGGGAACGAAGGGTTTGTGCTCGGACATGCGGCTCCTGCCCGGCGGGGACGACTGGCCTCCGGACCCGGCGCATTGTTACAAGCCCTTGCCTGTGGTCAACGGTGCGACCTCGATTTCCACCAACCGGTGTGAGGTTGGTGGTGCCCGGTTGCGACACCGCGGTGTCGCACCGGTGGCCGGACCCGCGGCGCGCTAGTCGCAATAATGATAGCGAGTGCCGCGCGAGCATCCGCGGTTGCGGCAGTCGTACGCCGACGGCCGCTTCGCGAAGCGGGCGCGCAGCGTGTCGAGGCTCTCGCCCTTCGAGTGATAGACGCAGGCGTTCGCCGGCGCGACCCCGCCGCAGCAGCCGCAGCCGCAATCGACGACCGCCTCCTCGGGGGGCGGCGGCGGTGCGGCGTCCGGCACGATGACCGGCGTGGTGTCGAGGGCCTCGCGCGAGAACGGGTTCGTGGGCTCCGCCTCGTCGTCCTCCTCGGGAGCGGGCGCGACCGCATCCGCGGGCGCCGCGACCTCGGCAGGCGCCGCGACCGGAGGGGCCGACGGCGCGGGCTTCGACGAACCGCAGCCGAACATCAGTACGAACGCGAGGAACAGTGCTGGCTTCACGAGCCCTCCGAGGATGACGGCGCACCGCGCGCCGCCATTCATCGAACGTATCGTACGGCGATCCGGTGCACCGGATCGCGCCCGTACCGTAGACTGCGCCGGCTGTGACCGCGATCCTCCGCTTCGCCTCGGGCACCGTCGAGCTGCACGGGTTCGCCGCCGACGCGCCCGTGCCCGCGGGCCTGGCCTGGGACGCGCGCTCCGCCTGCCACCGCGCGCCCGCGATCGCCTACGCCGACATCGTGCGCGCGCTCACCCGCGGCCAGGTCACGTTCGAGGATCAGGCCCGGCAGTACACCGTGCTCGAGCACGGCGCCCAGGTCCGGCGCGAGCCCCGCGACTACCAGCGCGACGCCCTCGCCGCCTGGACCGCCGCCGGCGGCCGCGGCGTGGTCGTGCTGCCGACCGGCGCCGGCAAGTCGCAGCTCGCGACGATGGCCATCGACGCCAAGCGGCGCTCGACGCTGGTGGTCGCGCCGACGCTCGATCTGGTCCGCCAGTGGTACGACCTCCTGCGGACCACGTTCGCGACCGAGGTCGGCGTGATCGGCGGTGGCGCCTATGACGTCAAGCCGCTGACCGTCACGACCTACGACTCGGCGTACCTCTACATGGAGAACCTGGGCGCGAAGTTCGGCCTGGTGGTCTTCGACGAGGTCCACCACCTGCCGAGCGCGGCCTACGCGACCGCCGCGCGGTTCGCGCTCGCGCCGTTCCGCCTGGGCCTGACCGCCACGCCCGAGCGCACCGACGGCCGCGACCAGGTCCTCGACGAGCTGGTCGGGCCGATCACCTTCCGCAAGGAGATCGTCGATCTCGCCGGCGAGTTCCTCGCCGACTACGACACCGAGCACGTCGAGGTCGAGCTCGCGCCCGCCGAGCGCGCCGAGCACGACAGCGAGCGCGCGCTGTACCGCAGCTTCGTCGAGAAGAACGGCATCCGCATGAGCCAGCCGCAGGGCTGGTCGACTTTCATCATGATGTCGGCGCGCTCGCCCGAGGGCCGGCGCGCGATGAAGGCGTATCGCCGGCAGCGCGAGCTCTCGTTCTGCGCCCCGGCCAAGCTCGAGTTCGTCGAGCACCTGCTGGCCCGCCACGCCGACGGCCGCACGCTCCTGTTCACCCAGGACAACGCGACCTGCTACGCGGTGTCGCGGCGCTTCCTGATTCCCGCGATCACCCACCAGACCAAGGTCAAGGAGCGGAGCGAGCTGCTGGCGCGCTTCGCCGATGGCACCTACGGCGCGCTCGTCACCTCGAAGGTGCTCAACGAGGGCGTCGACATCCCGGCGGCCAGCGTGGCGATCGTGATCTCGGGCTCGGGCTCGGTGCGCGAGCACGTGCAGCGGCTCGGGCGGATCCTGCGACCGCAGGCCGGCAAGCGCGCGATCCTCTACGAGCTGGTGACCGCGGCCACCGCCGAGACCTTCACGAGCGAGCGCCGGAGGGAGCACGTTGCTTACCGCTGATCTGGTGCGGGCGCGCCGCAAGGGCGACGAGCTCAAGCTCTCGCCCCTCGACGCCAAGGGCCGCGAGGCCGCGCTCGAGCTCGCGACGATCCTGATCGATCTGGCGCGCGCGCACGTCGGCGCGTCGCGCGCGGACTTCGACGAGGCCGCCGATGCGGTGGTCGGCGGCGCCAAGGACCGCAAGCTCGCCGACGGCCTGCACAAGCTGGTCGAGGATCGCGCCGAGTTCGCCGAGGACACGCCGATCGATCCCGAGGAGCTGCGCCGCGACATCTTCGCGGCGTCGCGCGCGGCCTGGCTCGCAGCCGGCGAGACCCCGTTCGATCGCGCGCGCGTGCTCGCGGGGGTGGCGGAGGCGCGCGGCCTCACCGCCGACGACATCGAGCGCGGCCTCTACGCCGATCTGCGCGCGGCCCACGTGATGAAGGACTTCCGCAAGATCTCGCCGGTGCGGCTGGTCGAGGCCTACGAGCTGGCGCAGCCGCAGGCGGTGCTCTTGCGCGCGGTCAAGGTCGTCGTCGAGGTCGAGGACGCGGCGCCGGGCGCGTACCGCGCGCTGTTCCACAAGCTCAAGTTCCTGCGGCTCCTGTGCGCGATCACGCCGCGCGACAAGGGTGGCTATCGCATCGAGATCGACGGGCCGTTCAGCCTGTTCGAGTCGGTGACCCGCTACGGCCTGTCGCTCGCGCTCGCGCTGCCGGCGATCCGCGAGCTCGATCGCTGGTCGCTCGATGCCGATCTGCGCTGGGGCACGGCCCGCGAGAAGCTGCGCTTCCACCTCGATGGCCGCGCGATCGGCGAGCGCGACGAGGCCGCGCAGTCCGACGAGCTGACGCAGCTCATGGCCCAGCTCGCCGAGGTCGAGACGCCGTGGCGCGCGCGGCCCGCGACCACGCTCCTCAACCTGCCCGGCGTCGGCGTGTGCGCGCCGGATCTGGTGTTCGAGCACCAGGCGACCGGCGAGGTGGTC
>JAIOQA010000205.1 GCA_021413675.1 Deltaproteobacteria bacterium
GGTGTCCGGGATGAGATCGGGCTGGGCGTCCTCGCGCCGGCCGATCGACAAGAGGCTGTTCATCCGAACGGATGACAGCGTCTGCCTCGCCGCCCTTGCCCCGGGCGCCTCCCGAGGGCACAGTCCGCGACCGTGACGACACCCTCCGAGCTGTTCCGCTTCAAGTCCGATGGCGGCGCGCGCCCAACCGCCGTCGTCGTCGGGGTCCAGCTCCCCGGCGTCGATCCCGCCGAGCACGCGTCCTCGCTCGCCGAGCTCGAGCGCCTGGCCAAGACCCTGGGCCTCGATCCGATCGGCCGGGTGATCCAGCGCCGCGCCAAGCTCGCGCCCGGCAAGGTGCTGGGCGACGGCAAGCTGAAGGAGCTGGCCGAGTGGACCGGTGGCCCCGGCGAGGTCGCGGCCTACGAGAAGCCTGGCGCCAAGAAGAAGGACGAGGACGACGACGAGGAGGCCGCGCCCGCGGATGGCTCGTACCCCGACGACGCCGACCCCGACGACGGGCCGATCCTCGACGACAACGGCCAGCCGATCGCGGTGCCCGACAAGCACGTCAAGGTCGTGGTCGTCGATCACGAGCTGTCGCCGACCCAGCAGCGCAACCTCGAGAAGGCCACCGAGGCCGAGGTGCTCGATCGCACCTCGGTGATCCTCGAGATCTTCCACCGCCACGCGCGGACCCGCGAGGCCCGGCTGCAGGTCGAGATCGCCAAGCTCAAGTACCTCGCGCCGCGGTTGCGCGAGGGCGGCGGCGGCGGCGATCGCGTGCGCGGCGGCGTCGGTGGCAAGGGCGCCGGCGAGAGCGCGCTCGAGCTCGATCGCCGCAAGATCCGCGACCGCATCGCCGAGCTCGGCCGCGAGCTCGCGCTGATCGAGGGCAACTCGCAGGTCCGCCGCAGCCGGCGCAGCGATCTGCCGACGGTCGCGCTGGTCGGCTACACCAACGCCGGCAAGTCGTCGCTCATGCGCGCGCTCACGGGCAGCGAGGTCTACGTCGCCGACAAGCTGTTCGCGACCCTCGACACCACGGTGCGCGTGCTGGTGCCGCGCAGCCACCCGCCGGTGCTGGTCTCCGACACCGTCGGCTTCATCAAGAAGCTGCCGCACGATCTGGTCGCCTCGTTCCGCTCGACCCTCGAGGAGGCCGCCGACGCCGACCTGCTCTTGCACGTGGTCGACGCCTCGGACGCGGCGTTCCGCGATCACATGCAGGTGACCGGCGAGGTGCTCGGCGAGATCGGCGTGAAGTCGGCGTCCTTGCTCTTGCTCAACAAGATCGATCGCGTCGACGACGAGACCAGGGCGGGGCTGGCCCTCGAGTACCCCGACGCGGTCCAGCTCTCGGCCAAGCGGCCCGACGACGTCATGGGCCTGCGCGACCGGATCGTCGCGCACTTCGAGGGCGCGCTCGAGGACGCCGAGCTGCACGTGCCGTGGGCCGCGCACCGCCTGGTGCACGTCATCCACGAGAACTGCCGCGTCATCGCCGAGACTCACGACGACAACGGCACGCTGATCAGCGTGCGCGCACCGTCGTCGACGGTGGCGCGGCTGCGCGACGAACTCGCGAAGGCGTAGCGCGCGCGGCGATCAGGGCGGGATCAGCGACAGCTCGCCGCGCTCGCGGACCGCCTGGCGGTAGTCCTCGATGATGTGCACGAACAGCTCGGACAGCTCCGGGTCGAACTGCGTGCCCGCGCAGCGCTCGATCTCGGAGATCGCGACCTCGTGGCGGAGCGCGCGGCGATAGGCGCGGTCCGAGGTCATCGCGTCGTAGGCATCCGCGATCGCGGTGATGCGGCCGACCAGCGGGATGTTCTGGCCCGACAGCCCGCGCGGGTAGCCGCCGCCGTCGTACCACTCGTGGTGGCACCAGCAGCCGTCGATGAGGCTGTGCAGGCACGGCACCGGATCGAGGATGCGCTTGCCCTTCTCGGGGTGCTGGCGGAAGACCCGCACCTCCTCCGGCGTCAGCTTGCCGGGCTTGTTGAGCATGTCGTAGCGCACGCCGATCTTGCCGATGTCGTGCATCAGCCCGGCCTGCACGACCCGCTGGACCTCGTCGGGCGCGAGCTTGAGGCCGCGCGCCATGATCTCGGCGTAGGTCGCGACCCGCTCGGAGTGACCGCGCGTGTACAGGTCGGTCTCCTCGAGCGCCTGCGCGAAACCCGAGACCGTCTGCTGGAACATCTCCTCGAGCGTGACGTTGGCGCGCCGCAGGTCGGCGTTGGTCCGCTTGAGGTCGTCGTAGAGCCGCGCGTTGTCGATCGCGATCGCGGCGCGCGACGCGAGCACCGACAGCATCTTGCGGTGGCCCTCGTCGAACTTCTTGCCGCGCGTGAACGAGAAGACGTTGAGCACGCCGACGACCGTCGCGCCGACGTGCAGCGGCACCGACACGAACGACACCAGGTGCTCGTGGGTCGCGCCCTCGGTGAAGAACCGCGCCGCCTTCGCGCCGTGCGCGACGATCGGCACGTTCTGCCCGAACTGCTCGACCAGCGATGGGAACTCGGGCGTGGGCAGGCCGCCGACCGGCAGCACGTGGTTGCCGTGGACGCGCTTGACGCGCTCCTCGTAGCGGCCGGTGCGCGGATCGCGCAGGTGCAGGGTCGCGACGTCGGCGTCGACCTCGTCGATCGCGCCGTCGAGGATCACGTCGAGGATGTGATCCACGTCGTGCGACATCGCGATCGCTTCCGACACCTTGTAGATCGTGAGCGCCTCGCGCAGGCGGATGTTCTCGGCCTGGAGCTGCTGGCGATACAGCCCGCGCTGGACGACGTGGATGACCTCCTCGACCTTGAACGGCTTGAGGATGTAGTCGTACGCGCCCTTCTTCATCGCCTCGATGGCGGTCTCGACCGTGCCGAAGCCGGTCATGATCACCGTGAGGACGTTGAGGTTCTCCTCGGTGATCTTCTCGAGCAGCTGCAGGCCCGAGACCCGCGGCATCTTGAGATCGCTGATGACGAGATCGTAGGGCCGCGTGCGCAGCTCGGTGAGGGCCTTCTCGCCGTCCTCGACCGAGCGCACGACGTAGCCCTCGAGCGTGAGGAACTCGGCGAGGATCTCGCGGATCACCTTCTCGTCGTCGACGACGAGAATGCGCGGCGCGTCTACGGGCTCAGCGGCCATCGGCGCGGGCGCGGCTCACTGCGGCGCCGGAGTGGGCGCGGGCGCGGTCTTGGAGGGGTCGTCGGGCGTCGGCACGTGCTGATCGCTCGAGCTGCCGTCGTTGCCGACGGTGTAGCCGGCGCCGCCGTTGGTCGACGGTCCGGTCGGCTCGGGCTTGGGCGCGAGCGGATCGGGGAACTCCGACTTCTTGCCGAGGGTCTTGTCGGCCTCGCCCTGGATCGAGAGCCACTTCGCCCGCTCGTCCTGGGCCCGGCCGCGCTCGGCGTCGGCCTTGGCCTTGGCGTCGGCGGTCTTGCGCGCGCGATCCTGCTCCTGGTTGGCGAAGTCGTCGTAGCGGAAGCCGGCGGGCTGGATGTTCTTGGCCTGAGCGAGCTTCGCCTCGGCCAGCTCCATCTGGGCCTCGCGCCAGTAGAAGTTGTGCTGGGTGTAGCGGAGCAGCACGTGGAGCCAGCGCTGGTAGCTCTCCAGGTAGTGGACGCGCTGCTCGGCGGCGCGGCGCGCGAGCTCGGCGCCCGACTGCTCCTTGGCGGCCGACGCGATGCGGGTCTGATCCGCCGAGGCGTCGGCGGCCTTCTTGCGGGTGCCCGCCGACTGCTCGTCGAGGCGGGCGGCGCCCATCTCGTTGCGCGCGACATCGAGCAGGGTCTTGGCCTCGCGCTCGTCGGCGGTGGCCTTGTCCTGCTCGAGCTTGGCGACGTTGAAGTCGCTCTGCGCCTTGATGAGCGCCTGCTTCTCGTCCATGCCGATCTGGGCGATGAACGACTCGTCGAAGTGCCGGCCGAGCGGGCCGGGCGGCTTGTCCTGGGCGCCGCCGCATCCGGCGCCGGCGAGCCCGGTGGTGAGAGTGATTGCGCTGGCGAAGACGAACCGGCGAAGCCTCATCGCCGCCGAGACTACTACGCTCCGGCCGAGCAAGCTACCATGCGGCCGCAATGTCGGTCCTGCTCGCCGTCGACGTCGGCAACACCAACACCGTGCTCGGGGTGTTCCGCGGCGACGATCTCGTCGCCAGCTGGCGCATCCAGACCGTGGCCGCCCGCACCTCCGACGAGTACGCGGTGCTGGTCCGCTCCCTCCTCGAGCTCGATGGCTTCGCCTGGGGCACGATCACCGCCGGCATCATCTCGTCGGTGGTGCCGCCGGTCGTCTTCGGCTGGCAGCAGTTCTTCAAGCACCGCTGCGGCGCCCCGGCGCTGGTCGTCGGGCCGGGCATCAAGACCGGGATGCCCATCCTCTACGAGAACCCCCGCGAGGTCGGCGCCGATCGCATCGTCAACTCGGTCGCCGCGTTCGATCGCTTCCACGCCGGCTGCATCGTCGTCGATTTCGGCACCGCGTCCACGTGGGACGTGGTCACGCCCAAGGGCGAGTACATGGGCGGCGTGATCGCGCCGGGCATCCAGGTCTCGGCCGAGGCGCTCTACACCCACGCCGCCAAGCTGCCGCGCGTGGAGCTGGCCCGGCCCGGCAAGGTCGTCGGGCGCAACACGGTGTCCTCGATGCAGGCCGGGCTGCTCTACGGCTACGCCGGCATGGTCGATGCGCTCGTCGATCGGATCCGCGGCGAGGTCGACTTCCCGGCCCGCTGCATCGCGACCGGCGGGCTGGCCCGGCTGGTCGCGTCCGAGACCCGGACGATCGAGGACACCGACGATCTGCTGACGCTGCGCGGCCTCAAGATCCTCTACGACCGCAACCCTCACGCCCGGGCCGGCCCGCATGATGGCGGCCAAGGGCCTCGCGCCGCTGCCGCGCCCGGCCGAGGTCGTGGCCGTGCTCTATCAGCTCGCGGTCACCGACCCGCCGCTCGCGGCCGCCGCGATCGCGACCGCGACCGGCCTGCCCGAGGGTATCGCCAAGGGCGCGCTCGGCGACCCCACGCTCGATCCGCGGGTCATCGACTGGCTGGCGCTGGTTGCGAAGGCGGCCGATCGCCCCGCGCTGTTCGACGCGATCGCGCTGGGGCAGGGCGCCGCCGACGACACGATCGCCGCGATGGCGAGCCGCGGCGACGCGCGCCAGGTCGATCTGATCGCGGGCAACGAGGCGCGGCTCCTGCGCCACCCCGCGATCATCGCGGCGATGTACCAGAACCCGCACGCCCGCATGTCGACGGTCGATCGCGTCGTCGAGCTGGCGGTCCGCAACCAGATCCGCGTGCCCGGGCTGGCGTGCTGGGACGAGGTCGCGCGGGCGATCGGCACCGGCAGCGCGCCCTCGGCGGCCGACGACGCGATGTTCGCGCAGGCCGCGACGTCCTTGGCGCAGCTCGACGACACCGCGCTCACCACCGGCGACGCCGAGGCGGCGCCGGTGCTCGAGGGCGAGGGCCCGGCGCCCGCGGCCACGGCGATCGACGAGAAGGACGTGCCGATCAGCAAGATGACGGTGTCGTCGAAGATCCGCCTGGCCACGCTGGGCAACGCGTTCGCCCGCGCCGTGCTCATCCGCGATCCGCTCAAGATGGTGGCGGTGGCGGCGATCAAGTCGCCGGGCGTGACCGAGATCGAGGCCGCGCGCTACGCGACCAACTCGGCGCTGTCCGACGACGTGATTCGCTACATTGCGTCGCGCCGCGAGTGGACCAAGCTGTACGGCGTGAAGATGGCCCTGGTCGCGAACCCCAAGACGCCGATTCCGGAGGCGATCCGGATGATGCCGTTCCTGCGCGAGAAGGATCTCGCCAACATCGCGCGCTCCAAGGGTGTGTCGTCGGCGATCGTGGCCCAGGCCCGCAAGCTGATCTCGCAGCGCAAGGGCGGCGGGGCGAAGGGCTGAGATCTTGTCGACGAATTCTCAAGACTCGGAGCTGCGGCCGGTGGGCCGCATCGGTCGCTGGGGCCTCGCGCTGGCGGCGCCGCGGTGGGCGCTCGTGGTCGGCGACGATCCGCGCCAGCCCGGGCGCGCCGGCTCGGACCTGGTCGCGCTGTTCGGCGCGCTCCTGGTCGCGCTGCACCTGCGCGCGCTGGTCGCGGCCGGCTGGCTGACCGCCGAGTTCGGGCTCGGCGTCGGCGGGCGCGCGATGGCGATGGTCCTGTCGCGCGCGTTCACCGCGGATCTCGCGTTCCTGATCGTCGGCGCCGGCCTGGTGTTCCTCGCCGGCGGGCCGCGGCGCGCGCTCGGCCGCGCGTTCGATCTGGCGTGCGTCGCGGCGATCCCGCTGGTGATCGTCGAGGCGGTCGCGATCGTCATCAGCATGGTCGTGGGCACGCCGGCGATCCTCGGGCTCGCCGCGACCGCGGTCGGCTACGGCTGGAGCGGCTGCGTGCTCGCGCTCGCGCTCATGCAGATGCGGCGCGCGCCGCGCACCGTGCTGGCACCCGAGCCGATCGCGCGGCGCGGCGGCGGCGCGGGCTGGGCGGTCGTCGCGGGCATCGCGCTCGCGCTGGTCGCGAGCGGCGCGTGGGTCGGGCGCCACCTCGATCAGCTCCGCCCGCTGACCGAGGGCGACGCGCCGCCGACGGTGGCGCTGCCGACGATCGCCGCCGATGGCTCGCTCGGGCCGCCGCTCGCGATCGACAGCCTGCGCGGCCAGGTCGTGATCGTCGAGCTGTGGGCCACGTGGTGCAAGCCGTGCCGCGAATCGATGCCGGGCCTGATCGCGCTGGCCAAGCGCGAGGCGCCGCGCGGGCTGCGCCTGCTCGCGGTCAACCTCGACGATCCGGTCGCCGCGGCCAAGATGGGCGCGGCCGAGCACTGGGACACGCCGTTCTACTGGGGCGACGCCGAGGTCAGCGAGCGCTTCGGCGTCAGCACGATCCCGCACGCGGTCGTGATCGATCGCGGCGGCACGGTGCGCGGCGTGTTCCGCGGCGACCCGGCGGGCGCGGCCTCGCTCGCGACCGCGCTGCTCGCCGAGCACTGATCGATTCGATCGCGGAACGAGCGTTCGCTAACCGGTCGCTACCTATCGAAGGGCTTCGATACGCGCCCGGCGATGCCGGCCCTGTGCTACACGGGTGGTCGGCATGGCTTCCTCGATGGTGTGCGCGACCTGCCGCAAGCTGATTCCCCTCGGGGCTCGGTACGTGCGGTGCAGCGTCGCGTCCTGTAACACCGGGCGGTTGAAGCTGCGCTTCTGCACCAAGACGTGCTGGGAGAAGCACGTGCCCACGGCGCGGCACCGCAACGCCACGTTCGTGGAAGAGGGCGGCGAGTAGCCAGGCCCCGGCTGGCCGGATCGTCGGCTGGCCCACACGATCGAGGTCGCGAGTCGCGCTCAGGATGCGCGATGGCACGCGCACCTGCGTCGCGAAGAAGCGGGGTTATTTGCGACCCGAAAACTCCGCCTGATACAATTTTTCTCGTTGCGCCTCGGAACCTGCATCGTTGTCGAGATCACCCTCGGGCTGGCGCTCACCGCCGGCGCCGGGATCGGCGGCGTCGTCGGCGTACGCGCCGCCGCCGGCTACCTCGCCGACACCGAGCGGGTCGCGCGGGCCTCGACCGCCGAGCGGCCGGTCCGCGCCATCGAGCCGGTCGCCGCGGGTCACCTGCGGGTCGCCGCGCCGGTGCCGAGCGTGACCACGGTGTTCCCCGCCGACGACGATGCGCTGCTCGCGCCGCTGCGCACGAGCAAGCTGGTCCGGGTCAAGCTCAACCACGGCGGGACCTCGCTGTCGTTGCGCCTCGACTTCGCCGACGGCAGCCGCGCCGCCTTCAAGCCCGAGCAGACGTTCTATCAGTCGAACCCGCGGCGCGAGATCGCCGCGTATCGCGTCGATCGGCTGCTCGGCCTCGGCCACGTGCCGCCGGCGTTCGCGCGCACGTTCACCGTCGACGAGCTGATCGCGGCGATCGATCCGAGCCAGCGCGGCTGGGGCGACGCGCGGGTCCGCGACGAGATCGTGTCGCGCCGCGGCCAGATCGCCGGCGAGGTGTCGTGGTGGATCCCGGACATCATCGACGCCAAGATCCAGCGCGACCGCGTCGACATGGACGAGGGCATCGTGCTCTGGCACCGCTACCTGCGCGCCGGCACCGAGGTCCCGCCGGACGCGGTCGCGATGGCGGCCCAGATCTCCGACGTGCTGCTGTTCGACTTCCTGATCGACAACGTCGATCGCTGGACGCTGTCGAACACCAAGGGCTCGCCCGACGGGCGCGTCCTGTACTTCATGGACAACACGCTCGCGTTCTCGCCGTTCAAGATGGGGCGGACCAAGAGCCACCTGTACCTGCACCGCGCGCAGAAGTTCTCGCGCCGGCTGGTCGCGCGGCTGCGCCGGCTGACCGTCGAGGAGGTCCAGGCCGTCATCCACGATGACGGGCCGCTCGGCGAGCTGGTCACCGCGCCCGAGCTCGAGGCGCTGATGGCGCGGCGCGACGGCGCGCTCCGCTACATCGACGGGCTGATCGAAGAGCACGGCGAGGCCGCCGTGCTGGCGTTCCCATGAGCACCGCGAGTTGCCCCACCTGCGGCAAGCCGATCGATCCGCTGCGCGCGCCGGTGGTGCGCGTGGTCGGTGGGCGCATCCTCGGGTTCTGCAGCACCGAGTGCTCGGACAAGCGGCCGGCAGCGCAGGCCGCGGCGGCGGCGACCGCGGCCGCGAACGTGGTCGTCACCGAGGTGATGGCGGCGGCCGCGAAGGCGGCGCCCGTCGAGGTGAAGGTCGAGGCGTCGCGGCCCGAGGTCAAGCCGGAGGCCAACGCTGAGGCCAAGGTCGAGCCCAAGCCCGACGCCAGGGTCGAGGCGAAGCCCGAGCCCGCGAAGGGTCCGTCGAAGCCGAAGGGCAAGGACAAGGACCGCGCGAAGGCGGAGGCCGCTGCCGAGGCCGCGCGCCGCGCGAAGGCCGCTGCCGAGGCGGCGACGAGCGTCGCGGAGGCGGCGCTGTCCGCCGCGCGCAAGCCGGTGGACGCGAAGATCGCCGACAGCGCGAAGATCGCCGACAGCGCGAAGGTCACCGACAGCGCGAAGGTCACGGGCAGCGCGAAGATCGCCGACAGCGCGAAGATTGCCGACAGCGCGAAGGTCGCCGACAGCGCGAAGGTCACGGACAGCGCGAAGGTCGCCGACAGCGCGAAGTCCACGGGCAGCGCCAGGGTGACCGACCCCGCGAAGTCCACGGGCAGCGCCAAGGTCAAGCTCACCGACGTCCGGTCGCCGGACGAGTTCCCGTTCGCGCGACCGCGCCGCAGCCGCACCGGCCGGATCGTCGCGCTCGCCGCCGCGGTCATCGCCGCCGGCGCCGCGATCGTGATCCTCGCGCCGTACGTCTCGCCGACCACGGCCACGCCCGTCGACGCCAAGCCCGCAGCTCCACCGGCCCCGCCACCCGCGCCGCCGCCGCCCGCGAAGCCGCTCGGCACCGAGCTCTACGAGCTGGCGCGCACGATCCTCACCGACGAGATCGGCTCGCGCTCCGATCGCGTGAAGCGCGTCGCCGCGATGGCGCTGGCGCGCACCGGCGATCCCGCCGCGATCGCCGCGCTCGCGCAGGCGCTCGATCTCGAGACCTCCGCGATCGCCCGCATCGAGGTCGCGTACGCGCTCGCGCGCGCCGGCGACGCCCGCGGCAAGGCCGCGCTGGTCGCGGGCCTGGCCTCGCCCCGCCGCGACGTCCGCGCCGACGCCGCCCGCGCGCTCCTCGTCCTCGGCGATCGCGCCGGCGCGCCGTTCATGACCGATCTCATGAGCCTCGAGCAGAACCGCCTGGGCGCCGCCGAGATCCTCGCGCGGGTCGGCGACGCCAAGGCCATCGCGATCCTGCGCGCGACCCTCGCCGATCCCAAGACCTCGCGCGAGAACCACATGCGCGCCGCGGTCGCGCTGGGCCTCGCCGGCCAGGCCGACATCGCCGCGGAGCTCCGCACCCAGCTCGCCGACTCGAGCTGGAGCATCGGCGCGGCCCAGGCGCTCGCGACCCTCGGCGATCCCGCCGCGGGGCCGGTCTTGACCTCGCAGCTCGAGATCCCGTCCTTGCGGGTCGCCGCCGCGGTCGGGCTGCGCCGGCTCGCGCGCAAGCTCACGACCCCGACCGATCCGGCGCCGTGGATCGAGCGCGTGCGGCGCGGCCTCGACGCCGACAAGGACACCGATCAGGTCTCGGCCGCCGAGGCGGCGCTGATCCTGTTCGGCGACGCCAGCCTGGCGGAGCACGACTGATGCGTCCGCGCGCGGGGGCGGTGCACTAGTGGCGCGCGACCTGCGCCTCTTCTACGCGTTCCGGCTGCTCGCCACCTCGTACCTGTGGCAGCCGTGCTTCCTCGCGTTCATGGTCTCGCGCGGCCTGTCGTTCAGCCAGGCGGTCGCGCTGGGCGGCGTCTACAGCGCGATCCTGATCATCGCCGAGGTCCCGACCGGCGCGTTCGCCGATCGCATCGGCCGCCGCGCCTCGATGATGGTCGGCGCGGCCGCGATGGTCGCGTCGTCGGCGGTCTCGTACTACGCCCACTC
Source organism: Deltaproteobacteria bacterium (assembly GCA_021413675.1). Taxonomy (GTDB): domain Bacteria; phylum Myxococcota_A; class Polyangia; order Haliangiales; family Haliangiaceae; genus JAIOQA01. Next base: position 10,532 of record JAIOQA010000205.1, read on the forward strand.
GATCGCGGCGTTCGGCGCGGCCGAGTGCCTGGCCGCGATCTCGATGTCGCTGTGCTCCGGCGCCGACTCGGCCTACCTCTACGATCTGCTCTCGGATCGCGGCGTCGCCCACGAGTACGACCGGCGCGAGGCCACCGCGAGCGCCGCGCACCTGATCGGCGCGGCCGCGGCCTGCGCCGCCGGCGGCATGCTGGCCGAGATCGATCTCGCGCTGCCGTACCTCGCGACGGGCGCGGTCGCCGCCGGCGCGCTGCTCATCGCCGCCTTCATGCACGACGACGGCCCGCGCGTGCCGCGGGTCGCGCAGGTGCCGCTCGGCACCGAGCTCGGCGCCTGGTTCCACCACATGCGCGAGGCGGTCCGCGACGTGCTGCGCTCGGGCCGCCTGGCCTGGCTGGTCGGCTACTCGGCCGTGGTGTTCGTGCTGCTGCGCGCGACCACCTACCTCTACCAGCCCTACCTCGACGCCCAGAGCTTCTCGCTGCGCGAGGTCGGGTTCGTGTTCGCCGGGGTCAACGTGGTCGGCGCGTTCGTCGCGCACCAGAGCCACGCGGTCCGGCGCCGGGTCGGCGACGAGCGGCTCCTCTGGGGGCTGCTGGCCTCCCTGGCCATCAGCTTCGTCGCGCTGGCCGCCGCGCGCGGGCCGTGGGCGATCGCGGTCATCGGGGTGCAGGCTGCCGCCACCGGGCTGTACTCGCCGCTGGTGAAGCCGCTGCTCAACCGCGAGATCCGCGACTCCGGCCGCCGCGCCACGGTGCTCTCGGTCGAGAGCATCGCGCGCCGGGCCGCGATGGCCCTGTTCCTGCCGCTGGCGGGCCTGGCCGGGGCCGCGGGCGCGCTCACGCTGTGCGGCGTCGTCGGGCTGGGCGGCCTGATCGTGCTGGCCATCGCCAGCCGCGGTCCGACCCCGCGTCAGGACCGCGGCGTGCCGACCCGGGTCGGGGCGGAGGCGGTGGATTGACAACCCGGGCGCAGCCGACCAGACTGCGCCGCCATGCCAACCACGCCGCCAACGACCGGTCCGGCGCCCGGACAGAAGGTCTACTTCGTGTCCCTGGGCTGCCCCAAGAACCAGGTCGACACCGAGCTGATGCTCGGCCAGGTGCGCGCGGCCGGCCACGTGCTGGTCGACGACCCCGAGGGCGCCGACGTGATCGTCGTCAACACCTGCGCGTTCATCGACGCGGCCAAGGAAGAGAGCGTCGACACGATCCTCGAGATGGCCGAGCACAAGAAGACCGGCACCGCCAAGCTGGTGGTCACCGGGTGCCTGGCCCAGCGCAGCGCGACCGAGCTCGCGACCGAGATCCCCGAGATCGATCACATCCTGGGCTCGTCGGACTTCATGAGCATCCGCGCCGCGCTCGACGCGCCGGCCCGCGTGAAGGTCAAGGGCAAGCGCAAGGCGCTGCCGATGGTCCACGTCACCGAGACCCCGGCCTACATCTATGACCACGACGCGCCGCGCGTGCGCGTCGGCCGCCGCCACTCGGCGTACGTGAAGATCGCCGAGGGCTGCGATCGGCCGTGCTCGTTCTGCATCATCCCGGCCCTGCGCGGGCCGCAGCGCAGCCGCGGCATCGCCGACATCGCCGCCGAGGCCCGCGCGCTCGCCGCCGAGGGCGTGCGCGAGATCAACCTGATCGCCCAGGACCTCACGCGCTATGGCTGGGACGCGGGCAGCACGCCCGAGTCGCGCGCGACGCTGGCTCAGCTGCTGCGCGAGCTCGGCAAGGTCGAGGAGCTGCGCTGGATCCGCCTGCACTACACCTTCCCGAGCGCGTTCGACGACGAGCTGATCGACGTCATCGCGAGCGAGCCGCGCATCGCCAAGTACGTGGACGTCCCGCTGCAGCACGCGTCCGACGCGATGCTCAAGCGCATGCGGCGCGGCCACTCGGCCCGGGTCTCGCGCGAGCTGGTCGAGCGCCTGCGCGCGAAGATGCCCGACGTCGTCATCCGCACGACCTTCATCGTCGGCCACCCCGGCGAGACCGACGCCGAGTTCCGCGAGCTGGCCGACTTCGTGCGCGAGATGAAGCTCGATCGCGCCGGCGCGTTCACCTACTCGATCGAGTCGAACACGGTCTCCGCGGTGCTGCCCGGCCGCGTGCCCGCCGAGGTCGCCGCCGCGCGCCGCGACGAGCTCATGGAGATCCAGCGCCAGGTCAGCCGCGCCAAGCACGAGGCGATGGTCGGGCGCGAGATCGAGGTCCTGGTCGACGGCGTGTCCGACGAGAGCGACCTCGTGCTCGAGGGCCGCTGGTACGGCCAGGCGCCCGAGATCGACGGCAAGGTCTACCTCGCCCTCGGCGAGGACGATCCGCCCGCGCCCGGGACGTTCGTGCGCGCCAAGGTCACCCAGGCCTCGGACTACGATCTCGCCGCATCGCTCGATCTGAACGCGCCGATCGCCGATCAGGACGACTGATCAGCGGGCGCGGGCGCCACCGGCGTGCGACGGCGCAGCAGGCCGGCCAGGACCAGGCCCGGGATCGCCAGCAGCGTGGTCACGACGAAGAAGCCGCTCCAGCCCACCGCGGTCTGGACCTGGCTCGACAGCGGGCCGAACACCCGCTGCCCGACCGAGCTGAGGCTGGTCAGCAGCGCGAACTGCGTCGCGCTCACCGCGGGTGAGCAGAGCGACATCAGGTACGCGACGAACGCGCCGGTGCCCATCGCGTTGGCGACGTTGTCGACCAGCACCGCGACCCCGAAGACCGTGTACGAGTGGTCGGCGGCCAGCCAGAGGTACAGCAGGTTGGTCGTGGCCTGCAGCACGCCGAACACGATCAGCATGCGGCCCACGCCGTGGCGGGCGACCAGCGCGCCGCCGACCGCCGCGCCGACCAGCGTGCCCGCGAACCCGACCGCCTTGTTGAGCGTGCCGATCGCGGTCATCGAGAAGCCCACGCCGCGCTGGAAGAACGTCTGCAGCAGCGGCTGCGCGAACTGATCGCCGAACTTGTACAGCGACGCGAACGCCAGCGCGGTGACCGCGCCGCGCCAGCCCAGGCGCGTGAACAGCTCGTGGAACGGCAGCACCAGCGCCGCGCCGAGCGTGCGCGGCGGATGGCGCACGACGGGCTCCTCGGCGGCGAGCGTCGCGATCACGCCGATGACCATCGTCGCCGCCATGATCGCGTAGACCGCGCGCCACGGCAGCTGATCGGCGAGCACCAGCGCGAGCGAGCCCGCGACCAGCATCGCGACGCGGTAGCCCATGACGTAGACGCCGGCGCCGGCGGCGCGCTCCTCGGGCGCGAGCAGATCGGCGTTGTAGGCGTCGAGCACCACGTCCTGTGAGGCCGAGAGGATCGCGACCGCGATCGCGAGCCCGACGAACGCATCGGTGCGCGGATCGAGCGCGCCCATCGCCGCGATCGCGACGAGCAGGCCCAGCTGCAGCGTGATCATCCAGCCGCGGCGGCGGCCGAGCCATGGCAGCGCGTAGCGATCGAGCAGCGGCGCCCACGCGAACTTGAACGTGTAGGCCAGGCCGACCGACGCGAACGCCGCGATCTCGCCGGTCGTGGCGTTCGCCGAGGTCAGCCACGCCTGCAGCGTGGCGGCGGTGAGCAGGAGCGGCAGCCCCGACGAGAAGCCGAGCCCGAAGAGCACGGCCATGCGCCGCGACCGAAACACGTCGATGACCCGGCCCCCCGAGGACACGCGCCGAGTATATCAGGCCGCCGGTAGCTTCCAGCGATCGCGCTGCGCGACCGAGGCGCACAGCGCCTCCCAGATCGCGGGCAGCCGCGGGGCGAGGCCGGGCGCGATCGCGCCGAGCGCGGCGTCGAGCGCGGCGCGGTCCGCCAGCGCGCGCTCGCGCAGCACGTGCTCGACCGGGCGCGCGATCATCGCGTGCAGCGCGGCGGTGATCGCCATCCGCTGCGCCTCGTCCGCGCGCCGGACATCGAGCACCGGCAGGCGCGCGGCGTCGGCGACCGTCCACTCGAGCGCGCCGTGGCCCATCGACGCGCGGCCCAGCGCCTCGAGGGCGAGCGCCGTGACGACGCCGTTGAGCGCGCCGGTCAGCGCGTCGAGGTCCACGCCCGGCCGCGGCTCGATGGCGTAGACCCGCTGATCGCCGAGCACCGGCCGCGGCGCGAGGCGCTGCACGAACCGCGGGCCGTAGGCCTTGGCCAGGAACAGCCGCGCGGGACGCGTGGGCAAGGACCACCACGGCTGGCGCGCGCGCAGGCTCGGCCGCTCGGCCGCGGCGGCGTGCGTCGCGAGGTAGGCCGCCACCCGCGGCAGCGCGGCGAGGTCGGCGTCGGGCGCCAAGGTCAGCGCGACGATCGGCGTGGAGAGGGGATCGATCGCGATCTGCGCCTCGCTGCCGTTGTACGGCGACCGGACGACCGGCGACAGCGCGATGGCCTCGAGGTCGAGCTCGCGGGCCCGCGCGCGCGAGAGATAGAAGACGTCGTTGGCGCCGGTGGTCACGCCGCGGCGGATCGCGGCGAGCTCGCCGAGCGGCACCAGCGCCGGGCCGGCCGCCGCCGCGAGCTCGAACCACGCGCTCGGCGCCCGCAGCGCCGGCCCCCACGCCTGCGGATCCGCGCCGGTCGTGCGGACCTCCGCGATCGCCTCGAGCGGCGCGCCGGCGCGCAGCCGCGCGGCGCCGGCCTCGGTGCTCGTGGTCAGGCGCGCGACCGCGACCTGATCGGCGACCGCACCGCGCTCGATCACCGCGACCATCGCGTTGACCGCGGCGTCGGCGAACCAGCGCTCGGCGGGCGCGGCGATCAGCGCGCGCACCGCGCCGAGCGAGGCCACCGCGCGCCACACCGGCGCGGCCGCGTCGGCATCGAGCAGCGCGCTCGACAGCACCAGCACGACCGGCCCGCCGATCCGCACCAGCCCGAGCGCCTGGATCACGCAGGCCGCGGCGAGGTCGTAGCGCGCCGCCTCGATCGCCGCGTCGACATCGCCGCCGTGGCGCCGCGCGGTCGCCGCGACCGCGGCCTCGATCCGCAGGCGCTGATCGAGCGGCAGGCGATCGGCCTTGACCCACGGCGGGTTGCCGACGATCGCGTCGATCGGCCCGAGCCGCGCCGCGCTGTCGGGCGCGAATAGATCGCCGTCGAGGATCTCGCCCGCGATCCGCGCGCGCGCGGCCGCCGCGGCGACCGGATCGACGTCGAGCCCGACCACCGCGCGCGCGCCCGCGGCGAGCGCGCCGGCGAGGAACGCGCCGTCGCCGCAGGTCGGATCGCAGATCCGGGCACCCGCCACGCGCGCCAGCGCCAGCGCCAGCTCGACCACCGCCGGCGGCGTGAACCACTGGCCCAGCGCGCGCCGGGCTACTCCAGGCGCCGGATCCGCCACACCGCCAACGCGAGCCACGCCGCCATGATCGCGCCGAGGCCCACCAGCGCGCTCGTCACGCTCTCGCCCATGCCGCGGGTGGCCAGCTCGTGCTCGTGGAAGACGATCGAGATCACCTGCAGGCGCGCGGGGACGATCGCCAGCGGCAGATCGATGAAGAACAGGTACGCGATCGTGAGCGCCAGCGCCTGGCGCGGCACCAGCGTCGCGAACGCGGTCGCGACCGCGGCGCGCGCGGCGAGGCCCATCGCGATCGCCAGCGCCATGCGGCCGGGCGTATCGGACTCGTTCGCGCCCAGGCTCATCGCCAGCCAGGCCCCGCCCGCGCCCAGCGCGATCGTCAGCGGGACCAGCGCCGCGAGCTTGCCGGTGAGCAGCGCCCACCGCGGCATCGGCCGCGACCACAGGTAGGTCATCGTCCGCTCCTCGAGCTCCTCGCCGATCGCGCCCGCGACCATCAGGCCGACCAGCACCGCGGCGGTGGCCTCGGCGGCCTCGAAGATGCTGCGGGTGTGGTGCCGCGCGATCGCGTTGAAGATCACCGAGAGCACCAGCGGCAGCGCCGCGACGATCGCCGCGCCCCACAGCGTGCGCTGGCGCAGCGTGCGGGTGAGCGTCACGCGCGCGATCTCGAAGGTCGCGGTCGCCCCGGAGAGCACCGAGCCGCGGTGGCTGCGCGCCGTCATGCGGTTCCTGGCTCGTCGGGTCGGGTCACGAGCGCGCCCCGGTCAGGTAGTCGAACACCGCGCCCAGGTTGTTGTCGGGCGAGCTCATCGCGCGCACGACCAGCTCGCGCTCGAGCACGCACGCCGCGATCTCGTCGTAGCAGCGATCCGGATCGCGGGTCTCGACGACGATCGCGCCGCGCTCGAAGTGGACCCGCGCGACGTGCTCCGACGCCGCCAGCACCGCGCCCAGCTCGCGCGCGCGATCGCACTCGACGCGCACGCGGTGCGGGTGCTTGTCGATGAGCTTGCGGATCTCGAAGACGTTGCCCTCGGCCAGCACCTGGCCGCGGTAGATGACGAGGATCTCGGTGGTGAGCGCCTCGATCTCGTAGAGCACGTGCGACGACACGACGATGGTCTTGCCGGCCGCGGCGAGCGCGCGGATGCGCTCGATGATGTCGATGCGCGCGAGCGGATCGACGCCGGTCAGCGGTTCGTCGAGCAGGATGAAGTCGGGATCGTGGGCGATCGCGGTGGCCAGCTTGGTGCGCTGGCGCATGCCCTTCGAGTAACCCTTCACCGCGCGATCCTGGTGCGCGGTCATGCCGACCGCGGCGATCGCCTCCTGCGCGGCGGCGCGCGCATCCGCGACGCCCGCGAGCCGCGCCATCGAGGTCACCAGCTCGCGCCCGGTCAGCTCGTCCCAGGTCGCGTCGTGCTCGGGCGCGTAGCCGATGCGGCTGCGGACCTCGGGCGAGTCGAAGGGCAGGGCGCCGAACACCTCGACGGTGCCGCGCGACGGGCGCAGGAGCCCGGCCATCATCTTGATGAGCGTCGACTTGCCGGCGCCGTTGGGCCCGAGCAAGCCGAGCACGCCGCCGCTGAAGGACCACGTGACGTCCGAGACCCCGAGCACGTGGCCGTACCACTTGGAGCATCGATCGGCGCGGACGATCGGCGTCGCGCCCGCGGCGGCGTCGACGCTCATGATCCACCCACGCCCGCGTGCGCGCGGTCCGCGACCTGCCACCACGCCAGCGCCACGCCGGCCGCGACGTGCAGGCCGATCGACGCGAGCGACCAGCCGAGCGGCGCGGCGTCGAGCATGCCGGGCAGGAACTGCACGTCGAACAGGTGGCGGCCCACCGACTGCACCGCGATCAGCAGGTCGAACGCCTTCAGCGCCGGCGACGCCGCGACGCCGATGGCCAGGGCCATCGAGCCGATGACGAGGTAGTACGTCGCGTACAGCGCGATCGCGTTGCGCCGCCGCCCGACCACCGCCGACAGCCCGACCGGCACCGCGGTGAACACCGCCGCGCCGAGCACGCCGACGATGAGCGCCTTGCCGACCATCGGCAGGCATCGCATCAGCTCGGCGCTGTCGTCGGCGAGGCCGCACCGGAAGACCGTCAGCGCGACCAGCGGCGCGCCGATGATGAGGAACATCAGCAGGAACACGCCGCCGAGCTTGCCGGCGACGTAGTCGATCGGCCGCACCGGCCGCGAGAAGTAGAACGTGAAGGCGCCGACCTGCGCGTCGCCGGCGATCGTCCCCGCCGCGACCGTGAGGCCGACGAGGAACGCGACCCGGCACAGCCACGGCACCGCGATCGGCGGCAGGCCATCGAGGACGTTGCCGAGGATGCCCCACTTGCCGCCCTGCGGCAGTGGCAGCGCCCGACCGATGTACATCATCGCGCCGACGACCAGCGCGATCACCACCGCCCAGCCGAGCGCCATCTTGTAGCGCCACCAGGTCTTCCACGCGTCCGCGACCTGCGCGCGAACGATCACCCGCCAGCGGGTCGACTGCGCCCGCCGGCCACCGGCGTAGCGCTTGTAGCCGAGGTCGCGGATCGAGCCGGCGCTCACGCCACCACCGCCCCGGTCGGGTTGCGATCGCCGATGACCCGCAGGAACGCCGCCTCCATGCTCTCCTTCTCGAGCTCGAGGCCGCGCACCTGCACGCCGGCGTCGCGCGCCGCGGTGAACACCAGCCGGGCGCCGCCCTGATCGGGCAGCGGCGCGGCGAGCGCGATCGGCGAGACGATCGTCGCCTGCACGCCGGCGGTCGCGAGCGCGGCCACCAGGCGCTCGGCGCCGTCCTTGATCTCGATGCGATACACGCCGCCGACCGAGCGCCGCAGCGCCTCGATGCCGCCGGAGAACCGCACCAGGCCCTCGTGCATGATGACGACGTCGTCGCAGACCCGATCGACGTCGGGCAGGAGGTGGGTCGACAGCACGATCGAGCAGCCGCGCCGCTCGGGCATCTCGACGATCAGCTGCAGCATCTCCTCGCGCGAGCGCGGGTCGAGGCCGTTGGTCGGCTCGTCGAGGAACAAGAGCTCGGGATCGTGGACCAGCGCGGCGGCCAGCTTCACGCGCTGCTTCTGCCCGGTCGAGTAGCCGTCGATCGGCTGGTAGCGCTTCTCCTCGAGGCCCGCGTAGTACAGCGCGGCGTGGGCGCGCTGCATCGCCTCGGTGCGCGGCAGCCCCGACAGCTCGGCCGCGTAGACGCAGAGCTCGACCGCCGACATGCCGGGCAGGTAGGCGTCGTTCTCGGGCATGTAGCCCACGCGATCGCGGACCGCCGCGCCCTCGCGCGCCGGCGACATGCCGAGCACGGTCGCCTTGCCCTCGAAGGCGATGAGCCCGAGCAGGCACTTGATGAGCGTCGACTTGCCCGCGCCGTTGGGGCCGAGCAGCCCGACGATGCGGCCGGTGATCGTGGCGGTCGCGCCGCGCAGCGCGCGCACGGTCCCGAAGCTCCGCCGCACGTCCTCCAGCTCGATCAGCGCGGTCATCGTCGCGGCAGCGACAGTATCTCGATTGTCACCGCGGCGACACCCGCGTCGATGATTCCCAGCCGCTTCGCGGCGGCCTCGGACACGTCGAGGATGCGGCTGCGATCCCGGCCGTAGGGCCCGCGATCGTTGATCCGCACGGTGACCGAGCGGTGGGTGTGATCGGTGGTGACGCGGATCAGCGTGCCGAACGGCAGGCTGCGGTGCGCGGCGGTGAGGTCGCGCTTGTGGAAGCGCTCGCCCGACGCGGTCGGCCCGCCGTCGAGGTTGCCGCCGTACCAGGTCGTGTAGCCGTGGATGATCGTGCCCACCTTGAGCGGGCCCGGGCGCGGCCTGGGCTTCGGCTTGCCATGCGAGCCGGCGGGCTCCTGCGGATGGCGGGCTGCCGGTCGACCGCACGCGCCGAGCGCGAGCAGCAGCACCAGCACCATCCGCGACGTCACTTGCGGCACCCCGCGCCGAGCTCCTTGCCAGCCTTCGCGAGGCCCGCCGCGCGCAGGTCATGGCCGGTCGGTCCGTCACCGAGCGTGGCGCGGAACTTCTCGCCGTGGCCGGGCCCGGTGACGTCGCGCAGGTAGGCCTGCAGCTGGAACGTGTCGGAGTGCTGCGGCGTGTGGCACTGCGTGGCGCAGAGCTCGTCGGCGGGCTTGAGCACGAGCGTCTTGGGCTTCTCCTTGCCCTCGGCCTCGGCGTGGATCGAGCCGGGGCCGTGGCAGGTCTCGCACTGCACGTCGACCGTGCCCTCGGTCCTCGCCATCGTCGCGCCGCCCGGCTTGTCCCAGCCGGTGACGTGGCAGCTGGTGCACTCGTAGTCGAGCTGCTTGCCCGACTCCTCGAGCGTGTGCCACGCGCCCGCGTGCCGCGTGGTCTTCCAGAACGCGACCTCCTTGGCGTGGCAGGTGTCGCACTCCTCGACGCCGATGTACGTCGCGGTGCCGGGGGGCGCGACCGGCGCGGGCCGCGCCGCGGCGGCCTTCACGTTGGCGAGGCCCGCGGCCTTGCTGTAGTCGGCCTTCGCGCCGTCGATCGCTGCGTCGCAGGCGAGCTTCTTGTTGATCGTCACCTGCTGGAAGGTGAAGTAGCTGCCGCTCGCCGGCGCCTGTAGCGGCGCCTTCGCCAGCTCCTGGTCGCGCGCCTTGGCGAGGTCGAGCTCGCGCTGCTTCTGCGCGACGAAGCTCGGATCCGCCGACGGATCCTTCGCGAACCCGGCGAGCTGGGCGTCGAGGTCGGCGATCGTCTTCACCAGGCGCGCGCGCTCGTCCTGCGCGGCGGCGGGCCCGATCGCGTCGACCAGCGGCGCGCCGCCCGGGCGCAGCGTGATGTCGAGGCGCGCGAGGATCTGGCCGCGGTTGGCGGGGACGACCAGCCAGGCGTCGCCGAGCTGCTCGGCGCGGCGATCGATCTTGTCGGGCTCGGGCGCGGCGGCGCCGAGGCCGGCGATCGCCACGTCCACGCCCTTGGTCGCGCGCACGAACGCGGCGGCCTCGCGCTTCGAGGGCGCCTGGACCAGCGCGACCACCAGCTGCGCGCCCTGCTTGCGCAGGTCGGCGATCGCGGCGGTCGCGGCGGCGCCCGGATCCCCGACGGTGAGGCCGGGGATGGCGCCGGGCAGGACCACGCCGAACACGCCGACCTTGGCGCCGCCGACCTCGATGATCTTGGGCGCCTCGACCGAGAAGCCGCTGTCGGCCGCCACATTGATCGCCTGGCGCGCGGGGCCGGCGCCGGTGGGGCCGAGGCCCGCGTCCGCCGGGCCGAGGCCCCAGGCCGCGACCTTCAGGCGCTCGCGGTACGCGTTCGAGATGAGCGCGGCCTTGAGCTTCTCCTGATCGGCGCGGTGCGGCGGCACCGGCGAGAGATCGTAGAGCGACGAGCCCGCGTCGAGCACGACCGTGGGCCCGGCGGCGCGCGCCTGCTCGACCAGCGCGACGGTCCGCGACAGGTCACCGAGCGGATCGGTGGTGCAGCCGCAGGGCTCGATCTGGCCGCGGAGCTCGGCCAGGGCGAACAGCGTGAACGAGATCGGCCCGGGCGCTGGGGTGCCCGATCCGCCCGATCCATGGTTGGTCCCGGCGCCGGGTGAACACGCAGCGAGCCCGATCGCGATCGTGGCGATCACGGCCAACCCCGCGAATGCTATCGTTCCGCGGCGCCGAACCAAGGCGTGTTGGCGACCCGCGTGACCCGCGGTCGCCAGCAGTTTCCTCGACATACGCGGCGGTATACCACGCTTGACCTGCCGGGACCGGGCGGGTAGATTGCGCCGCTCCTAACTCGAGACCGCTCCGAGGAACTGATGTCCGTTGCTATTCGTCTCTCCCGTGCCGGCAAGAAGAAGGCTCCCTTCTACCGGGTCGTCGCCGCTGACAAGCGTCGCGCCCGCGACGGCAAGTTCATCGATCTCATCGGCACCTACGATCCGCGTACCAAGGTGCTCAAGCTCGACGGCGAGCGCTACCAGAAGTGGATCAAGGTTGGCGCTCAGCCGAGCGGCACCCTGACGGCGCTGGTCAACCGCACCGCGCGCGCCGCGGCCGCGGCCGCCAAGGCCTGAGCCGGATGCCGGCACCCGACATCGCGGACCTGATCCGCTTCCTCGCCAAGAATCTCGTCGACAAGACCGACGAGGTCCACGTGGCGCTGGTCGAGGAGCGGTCCGCGAGCGTCTACGAGCTCGAGGTCGCGGAGAGCGATCTCGGCAAGGTCATCGGGCGAGGCGGCAAGACCGCGCGCGCGATCCGCACGCTGGTCAGCACGGTCGCGCCGCGGGGTCGCAAGCGAACGCTGGTCGAGATCCTCGAGTAACGCGGTGGTGGTGGGCGGGCAGCAGGGGTGGCGTGACGGGATCTGACGAGAAGATCGAGATCGGTTACGTCGCGCGTGCGCACGGCATTCGCGGCGAGGTCCTGATCGCGCTCCACGATCCAACCTCGACGACGCTGGCCAACGCCGCGACCGTCTGGGTCAACGGTCGCGCGTACGACATCCGCGGTGCGCGCGGCGTGCGGCAGGGGTTCCTGCTCATGCTCGACGGCATCGCCGATCGCAACGCCGCCGAGGCGCTGCGCGGCGCCAAGCTCGAGGTCCTGCGCGACGACATCGAGCTCGCCGACGGCGAGATCCTCGTCGAGGATCTCGTCGGCTGCGCCGTCGTGCGCGACGGCGAGCCGTGGGGCACCGTGGTCGGCATCGACGCCGGCCTCCAGCCCCGCCTCGTGATCCACGATCGCGGCGTCGAGCGGCTCGTGCCGCTCGTCGACCAGCTCGTGCCGACCATCGACATCGAGGCGCGCGTCGTCGTCGTCGACGTCGGCGCCGACTGGCCGCAGGTCGACCTCGACCACGCCTACAAGCTGCCGCGCAAGTAGTCGCGCTGCGCGAGGCCGGCGCACGGCTGATCCCGTGCGTCGCGCTGCAGTTGCAGTTGCAGCTGCAGTTGCAGTTGCAGGAGCAGCTGCAGCACGAGGCCTACCGCCGTCGCTTGCGCGGCTTCGTCGCCGCCGGCTCCTCCGTATAGTCCGTCAGCCGCCACGCGCGCGTCGCCTCGAAGATCAGCGACGTCTCGATCCTCGCCACCTCCGGCCGCGACGTGAACGCGTCGAGCGCGAGGTTGCGCAGGTGGTGGGCGTTCTGCACCGCGACGTGGATCAGAAAATCGACCGCGCCGGCGACGTGGAAGATCGCGACGACCTCCGGCAGCGCCAGCGCGTGCCGCCGGAACGCCTCGACCTCGGCGCGCGCGTGGCGGCGCAGCTGCACCGCGACCAAGGCCTCCAGCTCCACGCCCAGCGCGCGCCCGTCGATCTCCGCGTGGGCGCCGCGCAGCACGCCGGCGTCGCGCAGCCGCTTGACCCGCGCCAGGCAGCTCGACGGCGCCAGCCCCACGGCCGCGGCGAGCTCCTTGTTCGAGCGCCGCACGTCGTGCAGCAACGCGGCCAGGATCGCGCGATCCGTGCGGTCCAGGGCGGCCCGGGGCGGCTCTCGCCGAAGTAAATTCGATGTACGCGCCACGAGCCGCATTCAAGACGGAGGGCATGGGCAACGTCTCCTTCGATCCCGCGGCCGCGCTCGCCTCCGCCAAGCACGAGTTCGGCGAGCACGGCGGCGTCAACATGAGCATCGAGGCCTCGACCACGTTCACGGTGATGGCCGCCGCGACGATGCCGGAGATCTTCGCTGGCCGGCGCACCGTGGATCGCGACGGCTGTTTCCTCTACGCGCGCCACTTCAACCCCACGGTCTGGACCCTCGGCCGCGAGCTCGCCGCGCTCGAGGACGCCGAGGCCGGCTACTGCTGTGCCAGCGGCATGGCTGCGATCGCCGCCACGCTGCTGCAGCTGTGCGACGCCGGCGATCACGTCGTCGCCTCGAGCGCGGTCTACGGCGGCACCCACGCGCTGCTCGCCGAGTTCCTGCCGGCCAAGGCCGGCGTCACCGCGACCTTCGTGCCGATCGACGATCTCGCCGCGGTCGAGGCGGCGATCGGCCCGCGGACCCGCGTGCTCTTCACCGAGACCGTCGCCAACCCGACCCTGGTCGTCGCCGACCTGCCGGCGCTCGCCGCGATCGCGCACCGCCACGGCGTCGCGCTCGTCGTCGACAACACCTTCTGCCCGGTGATCGTCACGCCGACCCGCCACGGCGCCGACGTGGTCGTCCACAGCCTGACGAAGTTCATCAACGGCGCCTCGGATCTGGTCGCGGGCGCGATCCTCGGCAAGGCCGAGCTCATCGGCCGCCTCATGGATCTGCACACCGGCGCGCTGATGCTCCTCGGCCCGACGATGGATCCGCGCGCCGCGTTCGAGGTCTCGATGCGCCTGCCGCATCTCCCGCTGCGGATCGCCGAGCACTCGCGCCGCGCGCAGATCCTGTGCGAGCGCCTGGCCGCGCTCGACGTGCCGGTCGTGTACCCGGGCCTGCCGACGCACCCGCAGCACGCGCTGCTCGCGCGGCTCGCGAATCCCGGCTACGGCGCCGGCGGCCTGTTCACGATCGACCTCGGCGATCGCGCCCGCGCCTACCGCTTCATGGAGGTGCTGCAGAACGAGCACCGCTTTGGCTTCATGGCGGTCAGCCTCGGCTACGCCGAGACGCTCATGTCGTGCTCGGCCAGCTCGACCTCGAGCGAGCTGGACGACGCCGCGCTCGCCGCGGCGGGCATCGGCGCCGGCCTCGTGCGGATCTCGATCGGCTACACCGGCGCCCTCGAGGATCGCTGGGCCCAGCTCCACGCCGCGCTGGTCACCGTCGGGATGCTCGGCGCGCCCTGATCCGGAAATCCCGCCCGCGCGCCCCCGGTCCGACGTACGCTCGCCGCATGGTGCGGGATCGCCGATCGCTCGTCCTCGCGTGCGCGCTCGCGGCCTGTGGCACGCGCGCCATCACCGGCGATGCGTCGCCCGGCGCGATCGACGCCTCGATCACCGACGCGGTCCCGCGCCCCGACGCCGCGCCCGGCAGCGTCCGCGACAAGGCCCGCACCCTCGCGCTGCACCTCACCGGCCGCCCCGACTTCATGATCGGCGTCGGCAACGACAACGCCGGACCGTACAGCCACCAGGTCGCGATCGATCTGCACTACGCGTACCTGAACGGCTGGGGTGACGTCGACGGCTGGCCGACCTGGAACGCCAGCGGCGAGTACCCGGCGATCTTCGCGCGCACCGCCGACCAGCACGCGGTCGCGCCGTGGTTCACGTACTACCAGCTCGCGCTCGAGCTCGAGAACGGCAACCCCGGCGTGCTCACCGACGACGGCCGCATGCGCCAGTACCTCGGCGACTGGAAGCTGTTGCTCGGCAAGCTCGCGACCTTCGACAGGCCCGCGATCATCAGCGTCGAGCCCGACTTCTTCGGCTACTTCGAGCAGCAGGTCCGCACGACCGGCGTGCCGCCGTCGCAGGTCGCCGCGCACCTGCGCTTCGCCGACCTCCACGACTGCGACGCCGAGCCCGAGACCGTCGTCGGGCTGACCAACTGCCTCATCGACATGACCCGCGCGATCGCGCCCAAGGTCCGCATCGGCTTCCACGCCTCGCGCTGGGGCGCCTGGTACGACGAGCTCGATCCCGCCGCCGACATCGAGGGCTCGGCGCGCGAGGTCGGCGACTTCCTGATCGCGCTCGGCGCCGATCGCACCGACTTCGTCGCGATCGAGACCCTCGATCGCGACGCCGGCTTCTGGGAGACCTCGGGCGGCGGCGCGACCTGCTCGATCACCGGCGGCTCGCGCGGCGCGGTGTACTGGGACGAGCAGAACCAGACCCTGCCGAACTTCGATCAGCACCTGCGCTGGGTCTCGGCGCTGACCGCGCGGCTCGGGCTGCCGGCGCTGTGGTGGCAGACGCCGCTCGGCCGCCCGGCCACGACCTGCGGCGGCGCGAGCGGCCACTGGCGCGACAGCCGGGTCCACTACTTCTTCACGCACACCGTCGACCTCGTCGACGCCGGCGGCGCCGGGATGGCGTTCGGCACCGGCGCCGGCGGGCAGACCACGCTCGCCACCGACGGCGATCAGCTCAAGGACTTCGCGCAGGCCTATCGCGCCGCGCCGATCGGGCTGTAGCGCTGGCGCCGCCGGCGTTCTATGGTCCCGCGCCCGTGCGCTTCACCGTCGTCACGATCCTCCCCGAGCTCATCGCGCCCGCGCTCGCCGCTGGCGTCGTCGGGCGCGCGATCACCGGCGGCCTGCTCACGCTCGCCACCGTCAACCCGCGCGACTTCACCAGCGATCGCCACCGCACCGTCGACGACACGCCCTACGGCGGTGGCCCGGGCATGGTCATGAAGTGCGAGCCGCTGGTCGCCGCGATCGAGCACGCCTGCGGCGACGCGCCCGCGCGCCGCATCCTGCTCACCCCCGGTGGCGCGCCGCTCGATCAGGCCAGGGTCCGCGCGCTCGCGCAGCACGAGCACCTCGTGCTGGTCTGCGGTCGCTTCGAGGGCGTCGACGAGCGCGTCAGCGAGACCTCGATCGACGAGGAGATCTCGATCGGCGACTTCGTGCTGTCGGGCGGCGAGGTCGCGGCGGTCGCGCTGATCGACGCCGTGTCGCGCCTCGTGCCCGGCGTGCTCGGCGAGCCCGCCTCGGTCGAGGACGAGTCCTTCGGCGCGGGCCTGCTCGAGTACCCGCAGTACACCCGCCCGCTCGAGTTCCGCGGCCGCGCGGTGCCCGAGATCCTGACCCAGGGCAACCACGGCGCGATCGCGAAGTGGCGGCGCCGCGAGTCCCTGCGCCGCACCGCGCGCCGCCGGCCCGATCTCTGGACGCGCCACGTGCCCGCGCCCGGCGACGCCAAGCTGCCGACCGCGCCCGAGCTCGACGTCGCGTCGCGCACCCACGTGGCGCTGGTCCACCACCCGGTGTTCGATCGCAACAACCAGGTCGTGACCTCGGCGCTCACCAACTTCGACGTCCACGACATCGCGCGCAGCGCCCAGACCTACGGGCTGGCTGGCTACTTCGTGGTGACGCCGGTGGCGGCCCAGCGCGACAAGGCCGAGCACATCGCGCGCCTGTGGCAGGAGGAGGGCGGGGAGCACCGCGCCCAGGCCCTGGCCCAGGTCCGGGCGGTCGCGAGCGTCGCCGATGCGGTCGCGGCGCTCGATCCGAAGCCGCTGGTGGTGGCCACCACCGCGAGCGAGGAGCGCTTCGCGAACCTGCCGCGGGACACCCCGGCCTCGCTCGTCGCACATTTACAGGATCAGCCCGGCCGGCCCCTGCTGATCCTCTTCGGGACCGGCTGGGGCATGGCGGATCACCTGATTCCCGAACCAGAACGGGTGCTTCTGCCGATTCGCGCGCACACGAGCTGGAATCATCTTTCGGTGCGATCCGCGGTTGCGATCCTGCTGGATCGCCTCTTCGGTCGTCGCACTTGACGCCAGGGTCGGATCTCTGGCAGAACCCGGCGTCCACACACGGTTTCACGCCTGAGGCACGTCTCCCATGAGCGCCCACCGGATCATCACTTCCATCGACAAGGCCAATCGCCGGTCTGCCCCCCTTCCCGAGTTTCGCCCCGGCGACTCGATCAAGGTCTGGGCGAAGATCCGCGAGGGCGAGAAGACTCGTCTCCAGGCGTTTGAGGGCGTCTGCATCCGTCGCGTCGTCAAGGGATCTCGCTCGACCTTCACGGTCCGCAAGATCTCGTACGGCGTCGGCGTCGAGCGCATCTTCCCGGACAACTCGCCCAACATCGAGAAGATCGATGTTGTCTCGCGCGGCCGGGTTCGCCAGGCCAAGCTCTTCTACCTGCGCGACCTGACCGGCAAGGCGGCGCGCATCAAGGAGCGCGACAACAGCCACGAGAGCGCGCCCGTCGCCGAGTCGACCGCTCCCGCGGTCGAGGGTGACGCCAAGGCGACCGGTGAGAAGATCACGGGTCGTGGCAAGCGCAAGCGGAAGAAGGAAGCGGCCGCTTCGTCGGCCCGCTGATTCTCGCCCGTGCCGGCTCGCCGGCCGCCTCGTGATCGCGGGCCCGCATCAGCGCGCGCCCGCGCTTCTGTTCCTGCGTCATCCGGCTCGACCGCCTCGCGCGGTCGTTCCGCCGAGGATCGCGCGGTCGCGTTCCTCGTCGATCGCGGCTACGCGATCGTCGAGCGCAACTACCGCACGCGGATCGGCGAGCTCGACGTGATCGCCCGCGAGGGCGACACGCTCGTGTTCGTCGAGGTGCGCTCGCGCGCGTCCGCCGACCGCGGCTCGCCGCTCGAGACCGTGGGCCCCGCCAAGCAGCGGAAGGTCGCCCAGGTCGCGGCGCACTACCTCGCCGTGCGCGCCCCGCGCGCGGCCGCGATCCGCTTCGATGTCGTCGGCATCGTCGGCGCCGAGATCACGCTCGTGCGCGACGCCTTCCGGCTGTGAGCGGCTGTGAAACGCGCTGCGATCCCGGGGCGCGCGACCTCGGTTCGCGGCGCTACGGCGCCGTGGCGCAATCAGGGTACGCGGGATCGCCCCGCCGCCCGGGCAGGTTGCAGCAGCCGTTGGCGGCGTTGTCGGCGTCGCAGGCCTCGGGCGTCGGCGCCACGCCGTCGTCCGGGATCACCAGGTAGTCCTTGCAGACGCAGAACTTCTCGCAGCAGAACGGCCCGACCTGGATCGGATAGCCGCACGTGAAGCCGCTGACGCAGGGCGAGTTCGGCACGCGCTCGCAGTCGTCGTCGCTCTCGCAGCGATCGGTGCACAACCCGATGTTGCCGGTCGGGTAGCTCGAGCCCGGCGGCAGCTCGTCGACCGGCTTCTCGAGCGGCACCTTCAGGCACGAGCGCGACACGCAGTCGAGCGACCGCGAGGCGAGCACCGATGCGCTCTCCTGCGGCGTGATCCCGAGATCGCACTTGCGACCGACGGGCTCGTTGCTGCAGGCAGCGAGCGCGAGCGCGGCGAGCGCGCACGCCGAAAACGAAAAACGGACCGACCTTCGCGCGGCATCACTCGGGCTCATATGCCGTGAGTGGCGCGACGCTCGTCGATCCGTCGTCGCCCCGATCGCGGGGCGCGGGCGCTACGAGGCGCGTGCGATCAGAGCGCGCAGCCCGGGTACTTGACCGGGTCCGCGGTGCGGCCGGGCAGGTTGCAGCAGCTGTTCGCCTCGTTGTCCGGGTCGCAGGCCTGCGGGGTCGGGAGCCCGGTGTCCGGGATCACGATGTAGTCCTTGCAGATGCAGAACTTCTCGCAGCAGAACGGACCGACCTCGACGGGGATGCCGCAGGTGAAGCCAGTCTGGCAGGGCGACTCGGGCACGCGCTCGCAGTCGCTGTCGGCCTCGCAGCGATCGGTGCAGAGGCCGAGGTTGCCGGTCGGGTAGGTCGACCCGGGCGGCAGATCCTTCGCGGGCTTCTCGAGCGGCACCTTGAGGCACGTGCGCGAGATGCAGTCGAGCGACGGCGACGCGACGACGGACTCGCTGTCGCCGGGGGTGAGGCCGAGGTCGCACTTCCGACCGACGGGCTCACCGCCACACGCGGCCACGGCGAGCGCCGAGAGGACGGAAAGGCAGAACAACGGTGCGATGCGACGGGTCATGCGTTGGGTCCTCACGTTCGCGGCCAGCACGGGTCGAGCGTGAGCCCGTCCCCGGAAAGCGTTGCGATAATAAAAGGCGAGCCGGGCAAGTCAAGCATCGGGTCGGCGGGAATCGCTGGCAGTTTCGCCGGTCATCTGTCCGTTCGCCGGTCACTGCGATCCCTCATGCCGCGCGCTGCGCTCGCTGTCGCGCGACGCGACCGTCGTTCGCGCGGCGTTTCGCGCGCGCCGATCTCGTCGGCGCGATCATCGCGCACGCCGCACCTTGCATTCGCGCGCGACGGATCTCGGCGCGCGCTTCCACTCATCACGTGGTGGACTACATCCGATGACAGTTCCCGGGATGCCTTGACAATGCAGCATGCGGTTGTCGATGATTTCGCCGCCATCGAACCCCCCGCCGGTGCGCGAATCCTTTCGGTTCGCGGCTCCACGCCTGGCTCGCTGGCACGCACGCGAGATGGAGGAACGCTGATGCGACGTCTTTGGAGCAAAGCCCTGATCGTGGCGACCCTCGCCTGGGCCGGAACCGCTGCTGCAGGCAACGGCAAAGCCCCCGCTGGCGCGAAGCCCCCCAAGGGCGACATGGAGTTCGCCGCCGATGACGGCGGCGGCGCGCCTCCCTCTGCGACTCTCCAGCGCGCCACCAAGCTCTACGACAAGGCGGACTACTACTCCGCCTCGATCGAGCTGAAGAAGGTCCTCGACGGTGAAACCGGGGACAACGACGCGAACAAGCAGCGCGCCGAATTCTTCATGGGCAAGACGCTCTACAAGATGAAGTACTACGCGGGCGCGCTCGCGTACTTCGACAAGATCGTCCAGGCCGGCGACGCGCACGCCTACCACGGCGCCACCCTCAAGTGGCTCGCGTCCTTGTCGCGCGTGCTGCCCGAGACCTCGGGCATCCTCGAGAAGATCGGCACGTACGACGCCTCGGCGCTCGACGACTCGAGCTTCGACGACGTCCGCGACGAGCTGAACTACCTGCTCGGCCGCCACTTCTACCGCAAGGGCGGCGACGCCGACTTCGACACCGCCATCGGCCTGTTCGAGAAGGTGCCGACGACCAGCACCTTCTACATCAAGGCGAAGTTCTTCGAGGGTGTGACCTTCGTTCGCAAGCTCGACGGCAAGTCGGCGCTCGAGGCCTTCAAGGCGATCCTCGTGATCGGCAAGGAGCGCCCGCCGCAGTACAAGCCCGAGGAGATCGACGAGTACGTGAAGCTCGCGACGCTGCAGATGGCGCGCGTCTTCTACTCGGCGCAGGACTTCGAGAAGTCGATCCGCTACTTCGAGAAGCTCGATCAGGACTCGCCCGACTGGACGGCCACGCTGTTCGAGGCGTCCTGGGCGTACTTCATGATCACGAACAACTCGAAGGCGCTGGGCAACATCCACACGCTCAACGCGCCGTACTTCGAGGACGAGTTCTGGCCGGAGTCGGTCCTCCTCAAGTCGGTCATCTACTACAAGTACTGCCTCTACGACCGCGCGATGGAGTCGGTGTCCGAGTACGACACCAAGTTCCGTCCGCTTCGCAAGAACCTCCAGGAGGTCGTCGCGAAGTACGAGGACAACGCCGAGTTCTTCGACTACATCAAGAAGATCCGCGGCAGCAAGGCCGGCCTCGACGAGCTGACCCAGCGCCTGGTCATGAGCGTCTTGACCGACAAGACCCTGCTCAAGACCTTCAACTGGGTCGACGAGCTCCAGGGCGAGCTCGACATGCTCAACAAGTCGGACAAGGCCTGGCAGACGACCCAGATCGCCGCCGAGGTCCTCGCCGAGCTGACCCTGCAGAAGTCGCTGGCCGAGGCCGACGCCGGCAAGCTGGCCCGCGAGCGCATCAACCGCCTCATCGGCGAGTTGCAGGCGCTCGGCCGCGACGGCATCAAGATCAAGATCGAGATCCTGAACGCCGCCGCCGAGGGCGTCGAGGCGAAGGCTCGCAAGGAGAGCGTCTCCGCCGACCACAAGGAAGAGGCCATCATCGTCGATGACGAGCACTTCATGTGGAAGTTCAACGGCGAGTACTGGAAGGACGAGCTGGGATACTACCGGTTCAAAATCCGCTCGAAGTGCCCGCGGAAGTGATCTATAACCTCTGCAACAGCCGGCGCATCGTCTCGCCCCCCGACCATGGCGGCTGTTCAGACACTCGATATCGCGAGCCGCGCATCCGCGCGTCCTCGAACTCTGCGCACCTTGGTGCGCAGAGGTCTCGCCCGTCCTCGGCGTGCCGCTCCTGGCACGTCCGTCCGGGCTGAGGCCGTTTTCGGAGTTTCTGCAACTGCCGGCCGTGGCGCGGGTCTCGCGTCAAGGCACGTCACTGGCGCCTCGCCAGAGGCGCGCCCCGCCTCGCCCACCTGGCACTGCTTCGCCCACTGCCTCTAATCCCGCCGGAATCAAGGGAGACTTCATGCACACGACCACTCGTTCGACTCGATCCCGATGGGTCGCCGCGGCACTCCTCGCGGCGTTCCTCGCGTTGCCCACGGGCCACGCGCAGGCTGGCGGACGCTATTCGCGTACGGTCCAGGTCAAGGTCAAGAGCACGCAGACCGACCGGACCCGCGCGATCGCGCCCAAGGACAACAAGGCCCAGGCGCTGCCGGAGCTCAACTCCGACGAGGTGCTCTCGGTCGAAGGCGAGGTCACCGCGATCCGCAACGAGCAGGTCGCGTACTACTCGGAGCTGATCGACGAGACGTCGGACGCCAAGGAGCGCGCCGAGTACCTCTACCAGCTCGCCGACCTGCACTCGCGCGCCCAGCGGTTCTGGCGCCTGCGGGCCACCGAGCTCGCGATCAAGGCCGACAAGAACCCGAAGCTCAAGGGCAAGGCCGACGACGCCGCGAAGCAGGCGAAGGCCGAGATGGTCGCGGCCATCAAGGAGTACAAGAAGCTCACCGACGGGGACGAGTACAAGACGTACCCGCAGATGGACAAGGCGCTGTTTTACTACGGCTACACCTTGGCCAGCGGCAAGTACATGAAGGACGCGCGCGTCGCGTACCAGCGCCTGCTCAAGGAGTGGCCGAACTCGCCGTTCGTGCCCGAGGCGCTGGTCTCGTTCGCCGACTACTACTTCGAGCAGAACGACCTCGCCGACGCCGAGTCCTTCTACGCGAAGGTCCTCCAGTTCCCGAAGGCCTCGGTCTACTGGTACGCGTACTACAAGATGGGTTGGGTCGATCTCAACCTGCAGAAGCACAACGAGGCGCTCGAGGCGTTCTTCAAGGTCGCGCAGGCCACCCAGGGCGACAAGAAGCAAGCGACCCTCAACCGCGCCGCGAAGAAGGACCTGGTCCGCGCCTACGCCGAGGTCGGCAACGTCCGCACGGCGTACAAGTACTTCCAGAAGGTCGACTCGAGCTTCGCGTTCGACATGCACCAGATCCTCGGCGATCTGTTCCTCGAGCAGGGCAAGGCCGAGAAGTCGATCTACGTCTTCCGCGAGCTGATGAGCCTCGACGGCAAGAACAAGAACGTCTGCCTGTGGCAGTACAACGTCGCCCACGCGATGCTCACCGCCGGCTCGAACGCGCAGAAGGTCGCGGAGATCGAGAACCTGGTGAAGCTGTACGGCGCGCTCAAGAAGGGCAAGGTCCTGCCCGAGGCCGAGTCGTCCGAGTGCCATGACAACGCCGCCGCGATGGCCGGCGAGATGGCCCGCGCGTACCACAACGAGTCGATGAAGACGCTCAACCCGGAGACGCTCGCGTACGCCGACAAGCTGTACCACGTCTACCTGGAGACCTTCCCCGACGCCGAGGACTACGGCGAGACCCAGTACTACTACGCGGAGCTGCTCTGGGCCCGCGCCGACGCCGAGAAGAACCAGCGCCTCCAGACCCAGCTCTGGGAGGACGCGGCGGTCGCGTTCACCGACGTCGTCAAGACCAACAAGGTCGACAAGAAGCTCCTCAAGGAGTCGGCGTACGCCTCGGTGCTCGGCTGGAAGAACGCGCTCGACGTCGACCCGCGCGTGAAGGCGCCGCCGCCGTCGGACGACAAGGTGCCGGACAAGGTCCCGCCGCCGGAAGAGATCCCCGCGCGCGAGCAGAAGATGCTCGCGGCCTTCGACATCTACATCAACTACATCAAGGACCCGAAGGACCCCGAGCTCGTCGGGATGAAGTTCCTGAAGGCCAACATCTATCGTCGGCACAACCACTTCGACGAGGCGATCCCGGTCTTCGAGGACATCCTCACCGAGCACCGCGATCACGAGACCGCGCTGTACTCCGCCAACCTGCTGCTCGACTCGCTGAACCGCCTCAAGCGGTACGACGAGATGCTCGTCTGGGTCGACAAGCTCCAGGCCGACAAGAAGTGGCTCGAGGACAAGGAAGACCTCACCGCCACGCTCGAGCGCCTCAAGCGCCAGTCGCTGCGCCTCAAGGCCCAGGACATCGAGGCGCGCGCGAAGGAGTCGAGCAACCTCGCGCTCTACGTGCAGTGCGGGCAGGCGTACATCGACATCTACAACCGCGATCCCGAGGGCGAGAAGGGCGACGAGATCCTCTACAACGCCGGCACCTGCTTCGAGCAGGGCAAGTCGATCGGCGCCGCGCTCACGATGTTCCAGCAGCTGCGCAAGACCTACCCGACGTCGAAGCTGGCGTCGAAGGCGATCGCCAAGCTGGGCGCGAACTTCGCGGCCGTCGCGTACTACGACAAGGCCTCGGACATGTTCGAGGAGTACGCCAAGAAGTTCGGCGGCGAGGCCAACGCCCGCGACGTCATGAGCGACGCGGTGTTCTACCGCAAGGGCATCGGCGACGACGACAAGGCCATCGCCGACACCAAGTTCTTCATCGACACGTTCGGCAAGAAGAACAAGAAGGACGCGGCCGACGCGTTCTTCAGCGAGACGTCGATCTACGAGAAGCGCGGCGACAACGACAAGGTCATCTCGCACCTCCGCCAGTACCTGGCGACCTACGGCGCCGCCGGCGGTGATGACCGCATCATCGTCGCCTACGCCAAGATCGGCGAGATCCTCTGGGCGCAGTCGTGCCCGGGCAAGACCATCAACGGCTCGTGCATCCGCGAGGTCCGCGAGCGCGCCGTCGGCTCGAAGGCCAAGAGCAAGCGCCGGAAGGGCTCGGACCTGCCCACGCAGTGCGGCCCCGAGACCAAGATCAAGCTGACCCCGGTCGCGCGCGACGAGAAGAAGATGAAGGAGGCGCTGGCCGCCTTCGGCAAGGCCGCCTCCGAGTTCGAGAAGCGCCAGGGCAAGACCGGCGGCGACGAGGTGACCGCGCTCTACTACTACGCGCGCGCGAAGTTCTTCCAGGCCGACAAGGACTACGAGGCGTTCCTCTCGATCAAGTTCCCGACCGGCCTCGACTTCAACCCGCAGAACAAGGCGGTCGCCGCCAAGTCGGGCAAGCGCTTCAACGAGTGGGTCGAGACCAAGGTGAAGGCCGCGACCAAGGCGCGTGAGCAGTACGAGGCCCTGATCTTCAAGGTCAAGGACCCGTCGAACGCGATCGCCGGCGCCGCCCGCATCGGCCAGATCCAGCAGCACTTCTCGGATCAGCTGTTCACCGCCGAGATCCCGACCAACGTCCGCACCGGTCCCTACGCCGAGGACGGCGTCGAGGCCTACTGCGACGCGCTGACCGAGAAGGCCGAGCCGCTCGAGGCCAAGTCGCTCGAGGCGTTCGGCGCCTGCCTGAACGAGTCGACCAAGCGCGGTTGGTTCAACGAGTGGTCGAAGCTGTGCGAGCGCGAGCTCGGGCAGATCAAGCCGGAAGAGTTCCCGACGGCCTCGGAGGTGCGCGGGGCGCCCGACGACGTCGCGCCGATCACCGACGTCGAACCGGCGGTCACCAAGCTCGAGTAATCGAGCCTCCCCCTCGCTTTTCCTCTCACTTCACGAGGTGACGCCATGAAGGCAACCCGTTTCGTTTCGATCGCGATGATCCTCGGCGCCGCTGCATGCGGCTCCGGACAGAAGACCCAGAGCGGCCTCGGCAGCGGCAAGGCGCCGCCGCCGCCGCCGCACGTCGGCGACGCCAAGCCGGACGCCCCGGACGCGCCGAAGCGCGAGATCTCGAAGGACGCCAAGGGCGACTACCAGGCCGCCCTCGACTTCTACAGCGCGCAGGAGAAGGGCGGCTGGAACGAGTCGGGCTGCAAGCAGTCCGCCGACAAGTTCTCGGCTGTGGCCCGCGAGCACAAGCTCGTCGAGGCCCAGTACATGGTCGGCCGCAGCCTGCACAACTGCAACCTGCTCGAGGACGCGGAGAAGGCCTACCAGGCCGCCATCGCGATGAAGAGCAACCACGCGCAGTCGATCTCGAACCTCGGTGAGATCTACTTCCGCGACGGCAAGACCAGCGCGGCCAAGGACTACTGGACCAACGCGATCAAGGCCAACCCGAAGCTGATCGCGGCGCGCAACAACATCGCGTCGCTCGATCTCGAGGAGATGCGCAAGCCCGACACCGACGCCGCCAAGTGGACGGCGCTCGAGGCCGACGCGCGCCAGAACCTCTCGAACGCGCTCGCCGTCGACAACGACAACGTCAAGTCGTACGTGCTGTACGGCCTCGTCTACATGGAGGGCCGGCAGAAGAACAAGAACCGGCTCGACCTCGCCAAGCTGCTGCTCGACGAGGGTGCCAAGCGCACGGACAAGTACGCGCCCCTCGAGAACGCGCGCGGCCTGTACTTCCTCTACCGGAACAACCTGTCGGAGGCGCTCAACCACTTCTCGAAGGCGGTCGAGCTCGACCCGAAGTTCGCCGAGGCCCGGATGAACGTCGGGCTCATCACGCTCGGCTTCCGCAAGTACGACGTCGCGCGCGACCAGTTCCAGAAGGTGCTGGAGCTCCAGCCCAAGAACTACGACGCGATCATCGGCCTGGGCATCGCCGCCCGCGGCATGAACGACCTCGACGCCGCCGAGACCGCCTACAAGAAGGCGAAGGACCTCGACGGCAGCCGCGGCGACGCGTTCTACAACCTCGGCGTGCTCTACAAGGACTTCAAGGCGGCCAAGCAGGCCGATCTGAAGGCCTCGCAGGAGGCGTACCGGACGGCGCGCGGGTTCTTCCAGCAGTTCGGCGAGAAGAAGGGGACCGACGCCGACAAGCAGGAGGCGAAGGACAACATCGCGGACTGCGACAAGGTCATCAAGCAGCTCGACGAGTTCATCAAGAACATGGCGAACCAGCCGCCGCCCGCGCCGACGCCGCCGCCCGCCCCGACGCCGGCCCCCGCGGCCCCGCCCGCGAAGTAGTTAGAATCACGAGAGAACGCCGCAGTGGCGCGGAGCCCGGGCCCCGCGCTACGTTTTTCGAACCGAACTCCGAGACGATCCCGGCACTTTTTGGGAACCGAACACGAGAAGCCGCTGTCGGATGAGCGTGATGAGCCTCGCCCGCCGCTGCTTCCAGAAGGAAGGAACGCCGATGCGTACGCTCACCACGATCGTTCTGGCCTCGCTCGTCACCCTCACGGCCTCGATCGCCTCGGCTCAGCCGAAGGCGAAGCCGGCCGCGGGTGGCGCCAAGGTCAAGGTGTACGACTTCTCCGGCGACACGATCGAGGGTGACCTCGTCAAGCCGGAGGGGGTTGGGATCTCTGCTCGCGACTTCTCGAAGCACTCGAGCCTGATCCGGATCCGCAAGGACTTCATCGCCGAGATTCTCAAGTCGGCCGAAGACCTCTGATCCAGACCAGGTGAAAGAACGGGGCCTCGGCCCCGGCCGCGCGAAGTCGTCTCCTCAGTCACGTTCGTTCCTAGCCACGGAGACGCGCAAATGGCCGGTGCCAAGGTTCCTCTGACGTTCCGCCTGTACAAGGGCGATCAGTTCCTCCGCGAGGAGAAGCTGAACCTCCAGGTCATCAAGGTTGGCAAGCTGTCCTCGTCGCACCTGCGACTGGAGGACGAGAGCGTCAGCCGGATGCACGCGGTCATCGAGGTCACGGGACCCGGCGACGTGAGCATCATCGACCTCGGCTCGACGAAGGGCACCTTCGTCAACGGCCAGAAGGTCAACAAGGCCAAGCTCCAGTCGGGCGACTCGGTCGTCGTCGGTGACACCCGCATCGAGGTGACCATCGGTGGCGCCGAGGACGAGGAGGACATCCCGACCCGCGTGCAGGCCGGCCCCACCGCGGACTCGAGCGTGA
>JAIOQA010000317.1 GCA_021413675.1 Deltaproteobacteria bacterium
GCTCGACGTCCCACGGCCGGAAGGTCTTCGCCATGGCCGTACTCGATCACAACGCAGCTCCCGTGTCGATCCGGAGAATGCGCGGCCGATCGCCGACCTGGGGCAGGCCGACGGACCGCTTACGGGGCCAGGCTCCTAGCGCAGCGCGTACTCCAGCTCCATCGGCTTGCCCGCGCGCGTGCCATCGATCGTGACGCGGTTGAGGTCCTCGAGCTTGCTGTAGACCTCGAGCATCCGGTCGAGCGAGTCGATCGCCATGCCGTTGATCGCGCCGAGGGTGTCGCCGGGCTTGAGCCCGAGCAGCCCCGCGACCGAGTCGGGCTTGGCCGCGACGATCCGCACGCCGGCGAGCTTGCCGTCCTTGGTGTACGGCATGACCCGCATGCCGGGCAGCGGCTTGCCGGCGCTGCCGACCAGATCGCGGACCAGGCCGCGCTCGACCTCGTAGTGGGTGTCGTCGACCTTGCGCACGCGATCGGCGTAGGGCGACGCGGCCGCGGTCTCGGTGGGGGCCGGCGCTGGCTTCGCGACCACCGCGACTGCGGCGCCGCGCAGCGACACGCGCTCGACGCGCTTGGCGATGGGGTTCTCGAAGTCGACGTAGGTCGCGCCGATGTGCGTGACCGGCCCGGCGCCGGGCAGCGGATCGCGCTCGCCGTAGGCGCCCTGCGAGCCGCTGTGATCGTCGCGCACGGTCGCGAACGGCTCGCGGCCGAGCGTGGTCGCGACCAGGACCAGCGGCAGGGTCGTGAGCGGCACCTCGTCGCCGGCGACCATCGGGCCGTCGGTGGGCGGCGGCGCGGCCGGCGTGCAGGTCGAGCAGAACATGTCGCGCGCGACCAGGCCCTCGCCCGACGGGCGCGGCGCGGGCGGCGGCGGCGCGGGCTGCGCGACCACCGGGATCACCGGCGCGATCTCCTGATCGGTGAGCGCCGCGCCCTCGATGATGCTGGCGACCATCCGCGACGCCAGCGCCGCGCACACCACGACGCACATCGCGGTCCAGATCCACGACCGCCGGCCGATGCCGCGCGCGAACGATGTGACCACGTCCATCATGCCGGGATGGACTCCACCGTTCGTGCCACGCGCGGCGAGGGTGCGAGCAGGCGCTAACCCGATGATCCCACGCGCAGGCGCGTCACGGCGCTGTCACCGCGGCGGATGCCGCGCCGCGCGTTCTGCCAGTCTGGCAAACGCCCGCGGAGAGCTCCGCGAACGTCACGCCGAGCGTTGCCGGGGGCTGCCGTCGGCGACCGACGCGACGATCGCCTCGATCGCCGCCGCCAGCTCGGCGCGGGTGAACGGCTTCATCACACAGCGGATGTCGGCGCGGCTCAGGAACGCCTCGGCATCGGCGGTCACCGCGCCGCCGGAGACGAACAGCATGCGCGCGACGCACGCGGGGTGGGACCGCTCGAGGGTGGCGTGCAGCTCGACGCCGGACATGAGCGGCATCATCAGATCGCAGATGATCACGTCGAAGGCCGGGTCGCGATCGAGCAGCGCGAGCGCCTCGCGGCCGCTCGTGCACAGCGCGACGTCGTAGGCCGCGAGCTGGCGCGCGACGATCCGGCCGACGGTCGGCTCGTCGTCGATGACCAGCGCGCGCCGGCGGGCAGACGCGGTCACGGGGCTGGCCGGAGGCGGGCTCGGCGGCGCGACGGAGCTCGGGGGCGTCGGTGCAGCGAGATTCGTGGGCATGATCGTCGGCTCGGGTAGGGCGGTGATCGGCGGCGCGCTCGGAGCAGCGATCGGCGGCGCGCTCGCGATGGGGATCCCCGGATCGCTCGGCTCGCTCGCATCGAGGGTCGGGGCGATCGCCTCGCCGGCCACCGTCGGCAGCGTCACGCGTGCGGTCGTGCCGCGCCCGAGCTCGCTGATGAACTCGAGCGTGCCGCCGACGGAGGACAGGATGTTGCGGGCGACGAACAGGCCGAGCCCGGTCCCACCGCGATCGTGGCGCGTCGAGAAGTAGGGCTCGCTCAGGCGCGCCAGCGCCTCGGGGCCGATGCCCACGCCGTTGTCGATGATCTCGATCGAGACGCGATCGGCGGTCAGCATCCGGCCGCGCAGCGTGATCGTCGGCGCGGCCTGAGGGGCGCGCTCGAGCGCCTGGCCGGCGTTGGCCAGCAGGTTGACGAACACCTGGCTGAGCCGCACGGCGTCGCCGGGGACCAGGGCGAGGGCGTGGAGATCCTCGGTGATCGTCGCGACGTGGCGAAGGTGGTGCGAGGTCAGCTTGAGCGCCGAGCGCAGCACCCGGGTCAGGTCCACGACCTCCTGGCGCTCGCTCGCCGGCAGCGCGTACGAGCGCAGATCCGCGACGACCCGCCCGATGCGGTGCAGGCTGTCGAGCGCATCGGCGGCGAGCGCCGGGTCGGGCGCGGGGCCGCCCGCGGTCGCGGCGAGCAGGCTCTCGTGGAGGCTCTCGAGGTTGGCTTGCGCCACCGTCAGCGGGTTGTTGATCTCGTGCCCGACGCCGGCCGCGAGCTGGCCGACCGCGGCCAGGCGCTCGGCGTGGGCGAGCGCGTCGCGCGCGACATCGCGCTCGCGGGTGCGACTCTCGACCTGCGCGGCGAGGTCGCGGCCCATCGCCGCCAGCGCGCGCGAGTCGTTCAGCACGTGGCGTACGGTCTCGGTGAGCACGACGATCACGATCGCGAGGAACCCGAGATCGCCGGTGTAGATGAATTCGAGCAGGTCGCTCGACACCAGCAGCTCGACGATGCTGCACGCGAACATGACCGAGAACCCCACGACCTGGGTCCGCGCGCCCGGCTCGCCGCGCCGCAGGTTGCGCAGGAAGCGCGCGAACGCCATGCCGAGGAGGAACAAGAGCCACGCGCCGTAGAGGTCGGCTCGCCAGGTGAGCAGCGGCGAGTGGTAGGTGCAGCCGAAACTCGACACCGTCACGGTGTTGATGCCGTCGGCGTCGACGACGCCCGGGATCTGCGCGACGAGCCCGAACGCCACGGTCAGCGCGACGATCGCGCGGTGGACCCGCGGCAGCTTGCGCCACGGCTCGACCGGGTCGCCGTAGGCGTAGACGACCCAGCCCGCGCAGTGGATCCCGCCGAACAGATAGTTCAGGCGGATGAGCCGGCGCAGCGTATCGGCGCTGGTCGACGGCAGGGTGTAGCCGATGTCGAGGGCCGCGTACGCCGCGGCGCTCAGCGCGAGCACCGCGAACAGGCGGGCTCGCGACCAGCCCTGGGCGCGGCTGATCGCGACGAACAGCATGCCGAAGCCCAGCTGCAGCAGTGCCGCCCCGAACGAGAGCAGGGTCGCGACGTTCATCGTTCGGGTTTCTCGGAGAGGATCATCGACCGCTCCGGGCTGGCGTGGAGGCGGGCCGAGCGCCGCCGCTGACCGCGCCGCGGCGCGCCGTGGTCGATGGTCGGATCATTGTCAACGATCTCGGCTTCCTACGCTGGAGATCTGTTCGTTCTCGCCGCTGTCTCCTACACTGCGCGTGCCGTGGCTGACGTCCTCGACCGGGTGAGTATCGTGCCACCGGCCGCTCCGGAGGGTACGACCCTCGACTCGTTCGTGCGCGCCGCCGCCCGGGCCCCGGAGGTCGCGGTCACGCCCGCGCTGGGCGTGGGCACCGTGATCGGCGGCCCGTACGAGCTGCGCGAGCGCCTCGGTGCGGGCGGCATGGCGATGGTCTATCGCGCGGTCGATCGGCGGCTCGGCCGCGAGGTCGCGGTCAAGGTGCCGCGCGTCGACGACAAGACGCCGGCGGCGCGCGAGCAGATCCTGCGGATGTTCGAGCGCGAGGCGTGCACCACCGCGCGCCTGAACCACCCCGGCATCGTCACGCTCCACCACGTCGGCGATCACGCCGGCGTGCCGTTCCTCGTGCTCGAGCTGCTGATCGGCGAGACCCTCGCGGCGCGGCTCGCGCGGCGCGGCGCGCTGCCGGTCGCCGAGGCGGTCGAGATCCTCGACGGCGTGCTCGCGGCGCTGGCGTACGCGCACGATCGCGGCCTCGTCCATCGCGATCTGACGCCGCGCAACGTGTTCCTCACCGCCGACCAGCGCGTGAAGGTGCTCGATTTCGGCGTCGCGGTCGAGGCCGACGGCGCGCCGGGCACGGTGACTCGCGCCGCCGGCACGCCGGGCTACATGGCGCCCGAGCACGACGCGCAGTCCGACGCGCGCTCGGATCTGTGGGCGGCCGGCGTGCTGTTCCTCGAGGCGGTGACCGGGACGCGCCCCAGCCAGGCGCCCGACGGCGCGGGGGCGCTCCCCGTGCTGCCGCCGAGCGTGCCGCCCGCGGTGCGCCAGATGGTGGCGCGCGCGATCGATCGCGATCCGGCGCGCCGGCCGACGACCGCGGGCGACATGCGCTCGGCGCTGTCGCCGGTGCTGGTGCCGGCGCGGCCGGCGCCGCGGCGCCGCTGGGGCGTGTACGCCGCGATCGGCGCGCTGGTCGCGATCGCCGGCGGCATCGCGCTCGCGCTGTCGATGCGGGCGCCAGGCCTGCCGCTGCCGCGCGAGGGTCGGTGGCGCGGCGATCCGCCCGCGGGCACGCCGTGGGAGACCCGGCTCACGCGCATCGACGACGAGCACTACGCGTACGTGAACGTCGACACCTCGTCGGGGCGCAGCTCGGGCGGCGCGCTCGCGCTGTCGCAGATGTCGGATGGCACGTGGATCCTCGCGGGCAAGACGGCGGAGTCGCACGACTGCCCCAACTGCACGAGCGTCGGCTTCATCGAGTTCATCCTCCTCGACGACGAGCACATCTACCAGAACCGCGCGATGGCTGGCCCGAGCCACGACAACTACACCCAGTCGTTCCCGCCCTATCGCTACAAGTGGGAGGGCCCGCTCGCGTCGCGGGCGAGCGCGCCGTGACCGCCGAGCAACGCGCCGAGATCGAGGCCGCGGTCCGCG
Organism: Deltaproteobacteria bacterium; assembly: GCA_021413675.1. Taxonomy (GTDB): domain Bacteria; phylum Myxococcota_A; class Polyangia; order Haliangiales; family Haliangiaceae; genus JAIOQA01. The sequence goes on from JAIOQA010000317.1 coordinate 4,906, forward strand.
AGCTGCTCGCAGCCAGCGCATGGGACAAGGCGACCGAGGCCGCGCTGCGCGGCTACGGGCCCGAGGTGCTGGGCTGGTTGCACGCGACGATGGCGCCGGGCGAGGCCGCCGACGCGTTCTCGCTGTTCGGCGAGGAGCTGTGGAAGAGCCTGCGCCGGTTCGATGGGCGCTGCTCGGTGCGGACCTGGAGCTACATGCTCGCGCGCCAGGCCGCGTATCGCGTGCGCGAGGCGCGCGCCGCGGGGCGCGAGGTGCCGCTGTCGAGCGCGCCGATCGATGGCCTCGCGGTCGAGGTCCGCGAGACCACGCTCGTGCACCTCCGCACCGAGGTGAAGGATCGCGTGCGCGAGCTGCGGCGCAACCTCGATCCAGAAGATCAGACGATCTTGATCCTGCGCGTCGATCGCGATCTCGGCTGGCGCGACGTCGCGCAGATCACGCTCGGCGCCGACGCGACGACCGCGGATCTCGATCGCCACGCGGCCGCGCTGCGCAAGCGCTTCGAGCGGATCAAGCAGCGGCTGCGCGAGCTGGCCGCAGAGTAGCGCCGCGACGGTGCGTCGCGCCTCGAACCACGCCCCACCGCCGTCAACCGCGGGTATGATGATGTGATGCCGGCGCCGGTACCCCCGTACGTCGGCCGCTATCAGGTGCTGGAGCGCCTGGCGGTCGGCGGCATGGCCGAGCTGTTCAAGGCTCGAGCGACGGGCGAGCACGGCTTCGAGAAGCTGGTCGCGATCAAGAAGATCCTGCCGCACCTCGCCGCCGATCGCGGGTTCGTGCAGATGTTCGTCGACGAGGCCCGCATCACCGCGTGCCTCGATCACCCCAACATCGTCCAGGTCTACGAGCTCGGCACCGACGCCGATACGCCGTACATCGCGATGCAGTTCGTCGATGGCCTCGACGTGCTGGGGCTGCTCCGCGAGTGCTCGCGCACGCAGCTCCGGCTGCCGCCCGGGCTGGCCGCGCGGATCGCCCACGAGCTGTGCGAGGCGCTCGACTACGCGCACCACGCGATCGACGGCAGCGGCCGCGCGCTGTGCGTGATCCACCGCGACATCTCGCCCGGCAACGTGCTGGTGTCGCGGCGCGGCGACGTGAAGCTCACCGACTTCGGCATCGCGCGCGCGGCCGAGCGCCAGCACAAGACCGAGGCCGGCATGCTCAAGGGCAAGTACGGCTACATGTCGCCCGAGCAGGTGCACGGCGCCGAGCTCGATGCGCGCTCGGATCTGTTCTCCGCCGGCATCCTGCTGGTCGAGATGGTGATGGCGCGGCGGCTGTTCATCGGGCCGTCGGATCTCGACACGCTCCTGATGGTGCGCGACGCCAAGCTCGATCGGCTCGAGAAGTACGCCGAGGACTTTCCGCCGGCGCTGCGCGCGATCGCCGAGCGCGCGCTCGCGCGCGAGCCCGATCACCGCTGGCAGTCGGCGGCGCAGTTCCGCGACGCGCTCGCCGAGTGGCTGCGCACCGAGCCGCGCTCGTCGACGCGCGATCTGGCGGAGTTCGTGATGCGGGTCGAGGGCGCGCCGACGGTCGACCTCGACGGTGAGGAGGGCGACGGCGTGGTCGCGGCCGCGCACGAGCTGGGCACGCTGTCGGGCCCGTCGACGCGGATGAGCGCGCAGCGCGCGGCGGACGAGGCCAAGGTCGCGCGCGCCGAGTACATCGCCGGCATCCCCGACGGCGCGCCGCGCCACGTCGAGGACGAGTCGTCGACGAGCATCGTCATCGAGGGTGGCCTGTCGACGGGCGAGCCGGCGAAGGCCGGGCCGACCGACTCCGGCGATCTGCGCGGCGAGTCGCCCATCCACCTGCTCAACCGCCTCGCGCGCGCGCACGCCACCGGCCTGCTCGTGCTCGAGGGCCGCGCCGGCATCCTCAAGGAGGCGTTCCTCGCCGGCGGGCACCCGCAGTACGTGATGTCCAACGTCATCACCGAGCGGCTCGGCGACTACCTCGTCGGCCAGGGCGTGATCACGCCGCAGGCGCTGGCGCGCGCGCTCGCGGTGATGCCGCACTTCGATGGCCGGCTCGCCGACACGCTGGTCGGGCTCGGCCTCATCCGGCCGCTCGACGCGTTCCGCCTGCTCGCCAAGCAGGTGAGCGCGAAGCTGGTCGACGTGTGCGGCTGGTCGAAGGGCCGCTGGCGCTGGTACGAGGGCCGCACCGCGCCCGGCGATCCGCGGCCGCTCCACCTCGACGCGTTCCGCGTGATCGGCGCCGGCGCCGCCGCGCTCGACGTCGCGTTCGTCGACGACTGGGCGGCGTCGCACGCCGCTGCGCTGGTCGTCGGCGAGCCGGTCGCGGCCGCCGACCGCGACGCCTACGGCCTCGGCGAGGCGCTGGTCCGCGTCCACGGCATGCTCGACGGCCGCTCGTCGCTCGGCGACCTGCTGAGTCGTGTCCGGTCGCCGGACGCTCGCACCAACTTCCTGCGCCTGGTCTACCTGCTCGTGCAGACCGATCAGGCGCGGCTCAGCTGAGCGATCCAGCGGCCGCGGCGATCAGCGCTTCGGCACGAAGAACTTCACCTCGACGCGGCGGTTGTGCAGCCGGCCGCGCGGGGTGTCGTTCGAGTCGACCGGGTCCTCGGCGCCGTGCGCGATCACGTCGACGCGGCCGGCCTGGATGCCGCGCTTGACCAGCTCGGCCTTGACCGCCTCGGCGCGCTGGCGCGACAGCTCGACCGACAGCGCCTCGGCATCCGGCGGCGGCTCGCCTGCGGGCAGGGCCTCGCGATCGTCCGAGTAGCCGCTCGCGATCACCTTGATCGAGGGGTGCTTGCGCATCGTCTCGGCGATGCGATCGAGCGCGGCGCTGGCCGAGGCGCGCGGCGGGATCTCGCCCGGGTTGTAGAGCAGACCCTCGACGGTGCCGCGGATCGCGTCGACCTCGTCGGGCACGGTGTCGGCGCAGCCGTCATCGTCCTCGAAGCCGTTGAAGGTCTCGGGGATCATCGGGCAGTTGTCGGCGATGTCGAGCACCTGATCGCCGTCGTTGTCGATGTCGGGGCAGCCGTCGTCGTCCTCGAAGCCGTCCTTGTCCTCGGCGCGGTCGGGGCACTTGTCGCTGGCGTCGATGAGGCCGTCGCCGTCGGTGTCGGGCGGCGGCGGCGGCGGCAGCTTGCGGCGGGCCTTCTCGGCGTCGGTCGCGCCGACCGCGAACCACAGCCCCAGGTTGATCTCGAGCTCGGGCTCGAGCGCCGCGCCCACGCCGGGCTGCAGACCGACGCGGACATCGAAGCGCAGGTTGACGCTCTTGCCGGGCGAGAGGTGCACGCCGCCGCCGCCGTACATCTCGCCGGTGATGCTCGAGCCGAAGATGCCGCTGGCCTGCGAGATCGTGAGCGGCATGCCGGCGCCACCGACGAGGAACGGCCGGATCTTGCGACCTGGCAGGAGCTCGAAGCGCATCTGCGCGCGCGGCTCGAGCCACACCACGTCGGTGCCGTACTGCCGGGTCGAGGTCGTGACCAGGGGCAGCTCGACCTCGGGGACCAGCCACTTGAACAGCGGTCGCGCGAACCGCACGCCGAGCGCGACGCCGGGCTTGAGCGTGTCGTTGACGCCCTCGATGTTGCCGAGCTGGGCGTCCTTGGAGAACACGCGCGGACCGAAGAACCCGCCGATCTGGAACGGATCGGCGGCGACCATGCGGGGGACGGCCAACAGGACGATCGCGGCCGCGACCGCACGCGCGGACTGGAGCATTGCGCCGAGCATACCGCGGTCGCCTGCGACACGCGATCCACGGCGGGCCGTCCCAACGTCCGCCGCAGCGGCGCTATTGTCGGGGGATGCGCAAGGACCGGATCGTGCTGTTGCTCCTCGTCGCGGGAAGCCACGCGGCGTGCCACAAGGCCGCGTCGCCGACCACGGGGCCGACCGCGCCGACCGCGCCGGTCGCGGCCGATGGGCCGGGCGCCACCATCTGCGCCGATCTGGGCGGGCTGATCGAGGCGGCGCGCACGAACTTCCCCGACATGCGCCGCCAGGACCACCCGGTCACGATCGAGAACAACCCGGGGTTCGAGGCGACGGTGGTGCTGCCCAGCACGGTTGCCTGCCGCATCCTCACCTCCGAGGCGCCGTACCCCGACGCTTACGAGTGCGACCTCGCGCCGACGGAGTCCGCGGCGAAGGCGCAGGCGGTGGTCGAGCGCTGGGGCACGGTCGTGGCGGCGTGTCCGCAGCTGGCGACGTGGGCGGCGAGCGCGCCGAGCGAGACCGGGCGCAAGTGGGAGCTCGAGACCGGCGATGATCACGAGCTCGTCGTCCAGCTGTTCACCGCGGGCGATGATCACGCGCGGCCGACCGTGACGGTCCGGCGCAACGAGATCTAGGCGGATCAGGCGCGAGCGTCACGCCGCGGCGAGCTGGATCACGAACGTCGCGCCACCGCCGTCGGTCGGGCGGTAGGCGAGGTCGCCGCCCATCGCGGTCGCGAGCGAGCGCGACAGCGCCAGGCCCAGGCCTAGGCGGGCGGGGCCGTCTCCGTCGTCGCCGCGCGCGAACGGGCGGAACAGCCGGGCCTGGGCGCGCGCGGTCACGCCCGGGCCGCGATCGACGACCGCGATCTCGGCGCCCGCGGCGGTGGCGCGCGCGTCGACGACGATCGCGCGGGGCGCGTCGGCGCCGCGGCCGTACTTCTCGGCGTTGTCGAGCAGGTTGCCGAGCACGCGGGCCAGCGCGTCGCTGTCGAAACGCGCGCGCAGGTCGTCCGGACACCGGACCTCGAGCGCGACCCCGGCGCGCTCGAGCGCGGGCCGCGCGCGCTCGCAGGTGTCGGCGATCGCGGGCGCGAGGTCGCCGGGTGCGGGGTGGACCGCGAGGTTGCCGCGCTCGAGCTGCGAGAACCCGAGGACGTTCGACACCACGCGACCGAGGCGCGAGGCCTCCTCGGCCATGCGCTTGGCGTAGTCCCGGGCCTTGCTCGGATCGCCCAGCCCGTCGGCGAGCATGTCGCCGTAGAGCTGGAGCCCGGCGAGCGGCGTGCGCAGCTCGTGGGCGGCGGCGGCGGCGAACCGCGCGCGCTCGCGGGCCATGCGCTCGGCGCGCGCGACCAGGAGCACGACCAGCGCGCCGCACGCGAGCGCGAGCACCGCGATCGGGATGAAGCGGCGCAGGAAGTCGCGGTACAGCGCGCGGGCGTCGTCGTCGGTCGCGCTGACCGCGGCGCCGGCGTCGAACGCGACCCGCCACGCGCCGACGCCGATCGGCGCGGTCGCGAGCGCGGGATCCGCGGGCTCGCCCTCGACCAGCCGCACGTCGCGCTGCGCGCGATCGGCGAGCCAGTCCTCGATCGCGGCGCGATCGACGACGAAGCCCTGGGTCATGCCGCCGTCGGGCGTGTCGACGCGGCGGACCGCGACCAGCGCCGGTGGCCCGGCGAGCGCGACCGAGCGCCACTCGAACGGCGCGATCGTCACCGTGACCGGCGCGGGCGTCGGCGCGGCGCGCGGCGCTTGCTGCTGGACCGGCGCGCGGCGGACGCGCGGCGCTGGCTCGTCGAGTTGCACCTGCTGCTGGATCTCCTGCAGCGGCGGCGGTGACGACTGCTGCGGCTGCTGGCCCCGGGCCTGGATCGTGTCGTCGGGCGCGTTGGTCGAGGCGCGCCCGTTGCGCGGCGCCTGCTTCACCTGATCGTAGATCTGCTCGGGGATCGCGTTCTGCATGTAGACATCGGACGAGACCTGCAGCACCTGCTTCTCGGGCAGCGGCTTGTCGATCCTGGTCTTGCGCGACTTCTTGGCGAAGCCCTGGTCGTCGTACGACTTCGACGGCTTCGTCGCGGTCGACGCGACGGGCGCCTGCAGCTGCGCCGCCGACGGCTCGCCCGCGATCGACGCGACCAGCGGCCCGCCGCCGGTCGCGCTCGCGTCCGCGGGCACGATCAGCTGGCGCTCGATCGCGGCGACCTCGGTGCGGAGCACGCGATCCGCGGCGAGCCGGTTCGGATCGGAGAGCTCGGGGTTGTTGTCGTTGATGGTCGGGACCGTGACCTTGCCGGCGCTGTCGATCTGGAAGTGGCCGAGCACCAGCGGATCGGTGGGCCCCGACGCGAGCGGCGACGGCGTGACCGACCAGCCCTCGCTCGCGCTGCGCGGATCGTGGAACAGGTTGCCGTAGTGGTAGTACGGTCGCTGGCTCTCGCTGCGGCGCAGCTCCTCGAGGTGCGCCGCGAGATCGTCGGCGAGCACGCGGGCGGCCTGCACCGCCTCGGCCTGGGCGCGGCCGTGCAGCGCGCGATCCTCGGCGCGCACGCCCGACCAGCCCGCGCCGAACCAGCCGACCAGGAGCGCGACCAGCGCCGCCGCGGTCAGGATTGCCGCGAACACCGTGCGCACGTCAGCCCTCCGCGCGCATCAGCTCGCGCCCCAGGTGTAGCCCGCGCCCTTGACCGAGACGATCACGCGCGGCCGCGCCGGATCGCGCTCGACCTTCTTGCGCAGCACCGCGATCGCCATGTCGACCGCGCGGGTCTGCAGATCGCCGCGCTGCCCGAAGACGTGCTCGAGCAGCTCGGCGCGGGTGACGGCGCGGCCGGCGTGGCGGTGCAGCCAGCGCAGCATGCCGGCCTCGCGCGGCGTGAGCGGCGTGCGGTCGTCGCCGCGCACGACCACGAGCCGCGCGAGATCGAGGATCACGCCATCGGCGTCGATGCGCTCGACGCTCTCGGTCGGCGCCCGGCGCCCGAGCGCGCGGACCCGGGCCAGCAGCTCGCGCGCGCCGAACGGCTTGGTGACGTAGTCGTCGGCGCCCTCGCCGAGGCCGCGGACCTTGTCGTCCTCGGAGCCGCGCGCGGTCAGCATCAGGATCGGCATGCCGGGGCGCGCCGCGCGCAGCCGCCGGCAGACGTCGATGCCGTCGAGCTTGGGCAGCATCAGGTCGAGGACGACGAGATCGTAGGGCTCGGCGGTGCCGCGCTCGGCGCCGGCCAGGCCATCACCGACGGCATCGACGGCGTGGCCATCGCCGCGCAGCAGATCGGTCAACCCCTCGCGGAGCCCGGGCTCGTCTTCGACCACGAGGATGTGCACGCCTCGAGCATGGCACGGCGCGGCGGCGGCCGTGTAAGGGCCGCGTAAGGCGCCGGTCACGCCGGGCGCCGGTCACAGCGCCAGGCAGACCAGGTGCATGGCGTTGTTGCACGCGGTGTTCGGGAACTGCCCGACCAGCTCGTAGAGGTGGCTGTTGCCGAGCTGTCCGAGGGTACCGGTCGCGGTGTCGCTGGCCGAGGTCCATCCATTGCACGTCGTGCTCGCCGTGCCCGGCGCGGCCAGCGTGCTCGCGCCGGTCCACCAGCCCGAGTTGCCGTAGCTGCCCGAGCCGGTGGCGTCGATCGCCGGGGGCGCGTCGAGGAACGCCGCGGCGCTCAGATCGGCGGTCGCCGCGAGCTGCACGCCATCGGGGCGGACCCACGGCGCGCCGCTGGTGTCGAACCGCGACAGCGCGCTGGTGCCGACGTTGGCGAGCAGCGCCCTGAACGTGCCGGGCAGGTTCGCGGCGGTGGCCTCCTGCTGGCACAGCGCATCGGCGCCGGCGAGCCCGGTGCCGGGCGTCCAGTTGCCGGCGGTCGCGAACGCGCGCCGGCCGGTCGCGATCGGGGTCGGCAGGGCGTTGCTGTGGTCGATCCCGAAGCAGTACAGCGCGGTGAGGTCGGTGCAGCTCGAGCCGAAGCCCGCCGAGAACAGCCAGCCTCCGCCCGAGGCCTCGCCCGCGGCGACCCACGTGGCGTCGGTCGCGCTGGTGTAGTCGCCGCAGGTGCCGGAGCCGGCGACCATCGCGCCGCCCGCGCCGGTCGCGGTGCGCACCAGCTGCGTGCCGGCATCGTGGCCCAGCTCGTCGAGGCGCGGCGGGTAGAACAGGTGATCGCCGGCGAGATCGTCGCGCGTGCGCGCGACCAGCTTGCCGTCCGGGCGGACCCAGCCCGAGGCGCTGCCGAGGCGGCTGAGCGCGCTCGCGGTCGCGGTCGACAGCCACGCGCGGTAGGTGCCGGGCAGGTTGGCGGCGTGTGCGCGCGCGTTGCAGATCGCGTCGGCACCGGCGAGGCCACCGAGGTCGCCGTCGTGCCGCGTCGAGGTCACGAACACCAGGTTGGGTGCCGGTAGCGGATCGATGTGCGCGTCGGGCGCATCGGGCGCCGGATCGATCCGCGCGTCGGGCGCGTCGACCGTCGCCTTCGCGTCGGGCGTGAGCGGATCGATCACCGCGCCATCCGGCGGAGTCGAGGCGATCGATCCGCACGCGCCGAGCGCGACGGACACGGCGGCGCCGACCAGGCGCGGCGAGATCGGCGAGAGACGCGATCGACGAGGAGCGAGCGAGCGGTGGCGCATGCGCGGCTTCACTGCAACCGCGTGGCCAGCGCGCGAACGCGTGATCTCGGCGACCTGGCGCGATCGCGCGTGCGCGTGTGTCGACACGTGTCGATCGCCGAAAACGCGAAGACCGCGGCGCTCGCGCGTCGCGGTCCCGGTTCGGTTCCGACGATTCAGCCGCGTCAGGCGCGCGCGCTCACTTCCACTCGCAGTCGGGCACCTTGGTCTTCATGTCCTTGATGGCGCTGGTGCAGGTCTCCGCCATGTACGGCTTGGCGTTGGGGTTGTCTTTGTCCTGCGACCACGCCTTCTGCATCATGTCCGCCATCTTGTCGAGCTGCGAGCCGGTGTCGCCGCCCTTCTTCGACGCACACGCGTGCATCTGGGTCAGGTACGAGTCGCACTCGGGCACGCCGATGTCGCTGCCACCCTTGCCGCATGCCGCAGCGCCCACGATCGCGAACAGACACACCGAAAGAATCTTGTGCATGTGATTGCCTCCTGGGCCGAGGCAATTGCAAGGGCGCGGCCAGCCGGGGCGCGTGCGCGTTCGCGCGGTTGCACGCGCGGCGGACGATCGCTGTGTCGACACGCGTGGCGGCGTGTCGATCGACCAGCGCGCTACTCGTCGGCGGCGCGCAGCCCGTGCTTCTCGAGGAGCCGGTAGAGCTGCGTGCGGTGCAGCCCGAGGCTGCGCGCGGCGGCGCTGACGTTGCCCGCGGCGGCCGCGAGCGCCGCGGCGAGCTCGTCGCGCGAGCGCTCGACCGGGGCCGCCGATGGCGTCGGCACCGACGACGGGATCGGCACCGACGACGGGATCGGCACCGGGCCAGGCGGCGACGTGATCGAGCGGCGCACCGCGATCCCGGCGTGCGCGGGCAGATCCTCGACGCGCACGACCTCGCGGCCCGCGCCGCGCGCGGTCGCGGCGGCGTCGCGCAGCGCGTGCTGCAGCTCGCGCACGTTGCCCGGCCAGGCGCGCATGCAGCACGCCTCGATCAGCTTGGCGTGGGCGGAGAGGCCGCGATCGGCCTCGGCGAGCGCGCGCTTGATGAGGCGCGGGATGTCGGCCTTGCGCGCGCGCAGCACCGGCAGCTCGACCATCGGGCGCGCGATCCGGTAGTAGAGATCGTCGCGGAACGCGCGCTCGCTGACCGCCGCGCGCAGATCGCGGTGGGTCGCGGCGACCACGCCGAGCTCCACCTTGATCCCCGCGGACGCGCCGACCGGCACGACCTCGCGGCTCTCGAGCACGCGCAGCAGCTTGGCCTGGACCGCGGCGTCGAGCTCGGCGACCTCGTCGAGGAACAGCGTGCCGCCGTGCGCGCTCTGGACCCAGCCGACCGCGTCGGTCGCGCCCGAGAACGCGCCCTTCCTGGCGCCGAACAGCAGGCGCTCGGCCACGCCCTCGGGGATGGCGGCGCAGTTGACCGGCACGAACGGGCCGGCCGCGCGCGGGCCCGCCTGATGATAGAGGCGGGCCGCGAGCTCCTTGCCGGTGCCGCTCTCGCCGTGGATCAGGAGCGAGGGCGCGCCGGCGTGGCGGCGGATGTCGGCGTTGATCCGCGCGAGCTCGGGCCCGACGACCGCGTCGGCCTCGTCCTTGCCGCGATCGCGCTGATCGGCGCCGTGCTCGAGCAAGAGCAGCACCGAGTGACCGACGCGGACCACGCGATCGCCCGAGACCGCGATCTCGCCGATCACGCGCTCGCCATCGACGAACGTGCCGTTGCGGCTGCCGAGATCGCGGATCACCCAGGTGCGGCCGCGGCGCGTGACCTCGGCGTGCTGGCGCGACACGCGCTCGTCGTCGAGCTCGAAGCCGTTGGTGACCGCGCCGACCCGGCCGAGCGGCACCGGGCCCGCGCCGAGCACGACCACGTGGTGGACGATCGCGTGCTCGGTCGCGACCAGCACGATCGCGGGCGCGGCGGCGGTCTGCGCCACCATGCTGGTCACGTCGTCGACGGTCTCGCCGGAGTCAGCCACGGGCCGAATCTACCGCGATGCCCGTGCCACGTGTCGACACACGTGACGCGTCCGTGCGGGCATCGGCGCACGCGGGCCGCGCACTTGCGGCCGATCGCGCGCGGCACGGCGACTGCAATTCGCCGCCGCCAGGAGCCCGCGCGACGCCGATGACCGGCGCGCTGCCGGGCCGGAGGCACCATGACTGCATCGACCCAGACCCCGTCCAAGCTCAACCCGAACCTCACCTGGCTGTTCGCGCTCGGCGCCGCCGCGCTCGCGATCGTCGTCACGCTGGCGCTGAACCCGCTCAAGCCCGGCACGTGGAAGCCGATCCTCGGCATCACGTTCTTCGGCGCCGGCGCGCTCGCCGCGGCCGCGACCTACCTGTCGAGCGCGCGCACCCTCGGCGTCATCGGGCGGTTCGCGGTCGGCGCGGTCGCGGTCGCCGGCTTCTACTTCTGGTACACGAAGCACCTGCTCACCGCCGGCGTCGAGGCCACCGCGAGCGCGCTCAACACCACCGTCACCGGCGACGTCGGCGGCTTCAGCTCGGCCGGCGGCACGATGGTCGCGGTGTTCGTGCTGTTCTGCTTCTTCTTCGCGAGCGTCAGCGGCGCGGTGTTCGGCGGGCGCGTGCGCGGCGGCCTGCCCAAGCTCGCGGCCCGGCTGTCCGGCTCGCGCGCCTGACGGCCGCCGCGGATCGCGTGGTACTCCTCGGAGCCATGACGATCCGCTACTGCCGTTCGCGCGGCTTCGATCGCCCGTCCGAGGTCCTGCCCGAGGCCGAGGCGCTGTCGCGCCGCCAGGTCTACCGCGTGCACCTGCGCGGCGACCAGGTCGACCGCGCCGAGTACCTCCAGGAGGGCGCGGTCGCGCGCGTGATCTACGTGCGCGCCGCGCCGCTCGACGCCGAGTTGCTCGCGGCGCACCGCGCGGCCTACGGCGCGATCGACTTCGACATCGACACCCCGCAGCGCGCCCACGACGGCCTGCGCACCCAGGCCCGCCACCAGTACGACAAGGACGGCGTGCAGCGGCGGTTCTCGGAGACCTCGATCGACGCGCGCGGCAACCTCGTGCGCGAGGTGCTCGGCGTCAGCGGGCCGCAGACGATCATCGAGTACGAGCACAACGAGAACCACGTGCTCCTGCGCAGCGTGCACAAGCTCGCCGATGGCACGGTCACCGAGATCTACGACTGGCTCGCCGACGCGCGGCTCGGGATGATCTAGGACCGCCGCAGCGACAGCGCGTACGTGACCGGCAGCGTGCCGGCGCGCAGGATGATCGGGAACGGCGCGGTGTAGTTGCCGTCGCTCTCTCGCTCGCGCGGGCGCACGACGCCACCGCCATTCTCGAACAGCTGGGCGCCACCGCCGACGTGCACGTCGACGCCGCTCTCGGCTTCGAGGCCGAGCGTCCACTCCGCGTTGCCGCCCAGGCCATCGCGCGGCCCGACGACGAACACCTGGGTCTCGCCGGGCTGGAGCGTGCCGGTCAGGATGCACGCGGTCGCGCACGCGTCGGCGGGCTGCGCGGTGCCGAGCGTGCCGTGGCCCGGCGTCTGCGCGATCGGCGTGACCGGGATGACTTCGACCCGTAGCGCGAGGCCGTCGCCGCCGCGCGCGACGACGCCGTCGTAGGCGATCAGATCGAGCGGCTCGCCGCCGGCCGCGACCGGGACCTCGAACGAGAAGAAGTCCCGGTCGTCGCCCCACGGCCCGACGCCGTTGCGATAGCCCAGCAGATCGGCCGCGCGCCCGGCGCCGTGGAACAGCCAGCCCGTTGCCCGGCGGCCCGGCGCGGTCCCGTCGATCGCCACGATCGCCGGTTGCGCGATCTCCCCGTGGTACGCGGCGGTGGCGTACGGCTCGCGCGGGCCGGTGTCGCCATCTCCGATCACCAGCGCGCGGGGTGTCGCATCGGTGATCGCGAGCGCGTCGGGGCCGGTCGCGAAGTTCGGCGGGAGATCGAGCACGGTGTTGATCAGGCGGCGCGGGCCGAGGGTGGCCCCCGGCGCGATCAGGACCTGCTCGTGCTCCGTGCCGACGAGCGAGTCGGGGACGACCAGCAGATCCGGATCGAGCTGGAACGGCGCGGCCCCGTGGACGACGTCGGGCACCAGCGAGGTCGCGTCGATCGCGAGCAGCTGGCCACGCTCGGGCGTGCCGGTGATCGCCACCGCCATCGACGGTCGCACGGTGAGCGCGCCGGCGATCGTCGCGCGCGTCGCGCCGTCGGTGATGATCACGTCGCGCGGCCCGAGCGCGGCGGTCGGCGCGACCGTGAACGCGACCGCGGTCGTGCCGGCGGACACGTCCGGGGTGAGCGCGCCGACCGCGATGTCGGGGCCGAGGTCGATCGCGGCGGTCTGCGGCAACAGCTGGTCGATCGCGATCGTCCCCGCGCGCGCCAGGTAGGCGACCGTCGGCGCGGCGTTGGGTGGGGGCGCGTCGGCGATCGGATCGGCATCCCGGGCATCGGGGCTGGTCGGCGACGAGGCGCCGCACGCCGCGAGGGTGGCGAAGGCGAGAGCGAAGGTCCGGGACATCATCGTAGGACGCGACGATCGCGCGGGTGTTCGCGCGATGCGGCGGTAACGACTGGCAGGTGCCGGTCTGCGCCACCCGCGGCGTGGCCGCGGTCACGGGCGCTACGGCAGGACCTCGAGGATCACGACCGCGTCGGGGCCGATCGCGCGCACGATCACGCCGTCGCCGAGGCGGCAGACGATGCCGTCGGGGCCGTCGACCTTGTCGCGGCGCAGGGTCGCGCCCTCGTCGGCGACCACGAGCCACGCGCCGCCGGCGTGCGCACCCTGGTCGATCATCAGCGCGCGCACGTCGATCGGCGGCTGGTCGAGCACGAGGTGGATCTTGCCGCTTGTGATCCCGACGACCGTCGCGGTGCGGCGCGCGCGGTCCTCGGGCGCGCGGGTGCCGTCGTCGGCGAACACCGCCGCGACGACCGCGGCATCGACCTCGCGATCGAGCGTGCGCTGCAGATCCTTGGACCGGTTGCCGGCCTCGATCACGCGCGCGCGGATCGCGAGATCGTCGGCGGCGGTGCGCGCCGACTGGCCGAGCAGGCGATCGATCGCCTGGGCGTGGCACTGCACGCCGACGATCTCGCGCATCGGCGCGGTGAAGCGCGAGTACACCTGCTCGCCCACGCCGAAGTGCGGCGTCGGCGCGGCGTCGAAGCGCGAGCGGCCGTTGAGCAGCATCGCCTGACGATGGAGCGCGCGGGACACGCGGCCGAGCGGGCCGGTGGTGGGCAGCGCCTCGAGGTAGCCGGCCAGCCCGAGCGCGGCGGCGCGGCGGTAGAGCCACGGATCATCGGGCAGGCCGCGCTGCGCGGCCACCGCCGACACCAGCCGCTCGTAGCCCGCGACCCGCTCCTCGGTCGGCGGCTCGTGGACCCGGTAGATCGGCTGGACCAGCCCGCCGGCCTCGGGGCTGGCGCCCTCGAGCAGGTAGCGCGCGCCGAGCGCGTTGCACAGGATGCTGATCTGCTCGTTGGCGAGCTCGATCGCCGAGCGCTCGCCCGAATCCGTGACGAGCCCGCCGTCGGGGCCGAGGCGCACCGAGGTCTCGACCCGGCGGTAGCGGACCATCGCGGCGCGATCGGGGTGGTGGAGGCGGAGCGCGCCGAGCGCGGCGATCGCGCGCAGGCTCGCGGCGTAGTCGTCGGTGGAGGGCGCGCCGTCGACGACCGCCTGCACGCCGTCGAAGGTGAGCTGGGCGCGGCTGTGGATGCGCGCGCGCTCGAGGTGGAAGCTGGTGACGGTGCCCGCGCGATCGAAGGTGACATCGAAGATCAGCGCGCGCCGATCGACGCCGGGGCCGAGCGAGACCAGCCCTTGCGACAGCGCAGCCGGCAGCATCGGGATCGAGCGGCCCGGGATGTAGAAGCTGGCGCCGCGGCGGACCGCCTCGTCGAACAGCGCCGAGCCGGGCGCGACGTAGTACGAGGCGTCGGCGATCGCGTAGCGCAGGTGGAAGCCGTCGGCGCTCGCCTCCACGTGCACCGCCTGATCGAGATCCCGGGTGCCGGGGCCGTCGATCGTGACGAACGGGATCGCGGTGCGATCGACGAGCGCGGGATCGTCGATGCCCGGCGACGCGAGCCAGCCCTCGACCTCGGCGGTGACCGCGGCCGGGAACTCGGGCGTGATGCCGGCGTCGGCGGCGATCGCGGTCAGGCGCTCGGCGAGCGGCGCGGCGGCGCGCGCCTTGCGAGTCTCGGCATCGGGGCGAGGCATCGCGCGAGTGTACCGGAGCCGCCGATCGCCGCGGCCGGACCGCGCGCGGCGGTCCGCGGTCAGGGCGCCGCGGCCCGCGCGACCAGCGTGCGCAGCGGCTCCGCGACGCGGGCCTCCGCCACGCCTCGCTCGACGAGCGCGCGGAACTCGGCCGGCACGGTGTCGCGCGCGCGGAGGTAGGCCACGGCCGCGATCGCCGGGAGCCCGGTGCGCGGGTTCGCGGCCACCGCGCGCATCATCTCGTCGAGCTCGAACCCGCGCGCGACCGCGGCGTCGATCACCGCGAGCGCCAGCGCCTGATCGATCGCCCACGCCGCAGCGTCGGTGATCCGCTCGTACGCGATCATGCGCCCCGCGGTGAAGCGGGTGACGAGATCGACCGCCTCGCTCGGCGTCATCGCCGCATGGATCGCGTCGCACGCCGCCTCCACGCTCAGGCGCCCGGCGATGGTCGCGCCCCACACCGGCCCGAAGTGCCAGCGGCGCGCCAGGCCGTCGACGACGATCGTCATCGGCCGCCACTCCGCGGCCGTCCCGTCGAGGAACGCCGGCACCAGGTCCTCGCCGCGCTGCGCGTACAGCCCGACCCGACGCAGCGCGGCCTCGGCCGAGGGCTCGCGACGCCCCATCGCCTCGATCGCGAGCCGCTGGATCGGATCGAGCTCCGCGGCGACCAGGCCGTCCGCGGGCGCGGGCCGATCGCGCGCCGCGAACGCGAGGTGCGCGAGCGCGCTGGCGATCAGCGCCTCGCCCGGACCGGCGTGTTGCGGTCGCGCCCGCGCGGCGTCGCGCCAGACCTGTTCGCCGAGCTGCGCGCGGAGCGCCTCGAGGAACGCGGCGCCCGCCGGGTTGTCCGGCGGCGCGATCGCGGCGAGCGCGCGGACCGCGTCATCGGCAGCAACGGTCGGCGCCCAGCCGAGCACCGCGCACGCCAGCGCGTCGCTCGCGTAGCTGACCTTGCCCGGCGTGCGCCAGCCCCAGCCCGCGGGCAACGGGAACGGTGTGATCGCCACGTCGGTGAGCGCGCGCGTCGCCGCGGCGGACAGCGTCTCGCCCAGGAGTGCGCTCGCCACCGCAGCGCCGGCGCGCGCGAACGCCTCGGGATGATCGAGCGCGGCGTGGGCCAGCGCGCGCACGGCGTCTGCACCGGCATCGCCGCGCCGGTGCGCGAGCACACCCACCGTCACCAGCGCGCTGCCGAGCGCCGCGCCGTCGGGCTCCGCGCGCGCCGCCGCCAGCACCAGCTCGAGATCCTCGGACGCGTCCGCGCACCACGCCAGGGCGTGTGCGCCCGCGGCCCGCCGTTCCGCCGAGCCATCGCCGAGCCACCGTCGATACAGCGGGGCGTGCGCCGCGAACGCCGGCAGGCACGCCGCGCGATGCGCCGGCACCAGCGACGGCGCGAGATCGGGACGCACGAGCTCGGTCGGGGACGCGCCGCACGCCCACCGCGCCCAGCCGAGCACCCGCGCGGCGTCGCCGGGCGCGGGCATCGCGTCGGCCAGCGCGACCATCGCATCGATGATCGGCGGCCAGAGCGGCAGCGTGCCGATGCCGTTGCCGAACAGATCCACCACGTGCTCGCGCTGCAGCAGCGCCTCGAGCGCGTCGGCATGGGCGCAGGCGCGGATCGCGCGCGCCACCGCGCTGGCCGCGACCGCCATCGTCTCGTCGGTCATCACCTCGAACAGCCCGGCGAGCGCGGCTGCCGCTGCGTCGTCGTCGGTCACCACGCGGCGGGCTTGTAGTCCTTGAGGAACAGGCCCCACAGATGGTTGCCGGTGTTCAGGCCATCGAACACCGGATCGAGGATGCGCGCGGCGCCATCCACGATGTCGAGCGGCGGGTGGAACCCGTGCTCGCGCTGCTTGCGCTCGGCGTGGTGCTGCGGATCCTCGTCGGTGACCCAGCCGGTATCCACCGCGTTCATGTGGATGCCGTCCTTGACGTAGTCGGCCGCCGACGTCCGCGTCAGCATGTTGAGCGCGGCCTTGGCCATGTTGGTGTGCGGGTGCTTGTCGGTCTTCCACCGGCGATAGAACTGGCCCTCCATCGCCGACACGTTGACGACGTGCGCGTCCCTGGTGGGCACGCGCGCGAGCAGCGGCTTGAGCCGCGCGTTGAGCACGAACGGCGCGACCGCGTTGACCAGGTGGACCTCGAGCAGCTCGGCGGTCGGGACATCGGCGAGCGCGAGGCGCCACGAGTTGGTCTGGCGCAGATCGACCTGCTGGAGATCCTTGTCGAGCACGCCCTCGGGGAAGAGGTGGTTGCCGCGCTCGAGATCCTCGGCGAGCATCGGCACCTGCGACAGGACCGCGGAGCGGAACAGGCCGGGCGCGTGGTCGAGCTCGGTCGCGCTGGTGGGCGCGGTGAGCGCGTGGGCCGGCGCGGCGGGCAGGGCCTTGCCGCGCAGCGACTCCCAGCGATCGAGGATGGTGCGCTCGGCGGCGGGCAAGGACGCGAACGACGCGGCCTCGCTATCGAGGAGGTGATCGTACCAACCGGACGGCCGGCGCACGGTCTGGCACGCGTTGTTGATGAGCGCGTCGAGGCGGGGCAGGGTCGCGACGAGGTGCGCGCACAGGGCCTCGATCGAGGGCGTGTGGCGGAGATCGACACCATAGATGTGGAGGCGATCGAGCCAGTCGCTGGCATCGGGCTCGAGGGCGAACCGGCGGGCGCCATCGCGCGGGAAGCGGGTCGCGACGACGACCTCGGCGCCGGCGCGCAGGAGCTTGATCGCGGTCTGGTAGCCGATCTTGACGCGCGCGCCGGTGACGAGCGCGACGCGGCCGCGCATGTCGGCGGTCTGCTCGCGCTTCTGCCAGTTGAGCGCAGCGCATGGCGCGCACATCTGATCGTAGAACGCGTGCAGGTCGTTGAAGTACGCCTTGCACACGTAGCACATGCGCGCATCGATCACGCGGCGCGGCTCGGCGGCGTCGCGGTTGGCCTCGGCGTCGGCCCAGCCGCCGTCGTCGGGCCCGTCCTCGGGCTGATCGCGGACGGGCGCGTCGAGGGCCTGGAAGTCGGGCTTGGGCAGCGGCGTGCGGAACACCGGCTGACGCCGGGCCTCGCGGATGCCGGTCTGATCGAGCACCGCGCGATCGCTGGCCTTGCGCGCCTTCTTGCGCTCGCGGATGAGCGCCTTGCCCAGGGCCTTGCGCGCGTAGCGATCGGGCCGCGACACGTGGCCGGCAGCGGTCATGAGCCGCCGGCGCAGCGGCTCGTCGATCTGCGCGAGCACGGTCGGATCCTTCGCGATCGCCTCGAACAGCACCGCTGCCTCGGTCGCGCGCGCCGCGAGCGTGGCGAGATCGATCGGCGCCGGCGCGTCGGCCGCGTCGTCGTCGTCGCTGTCCTCGTCCTGATCGTCGTCGCCGTCGTCGATCGTCCGGTCCTCGAACTCGTCGTCGGTGCGAGACTCGTCGTCGGTGCGGTCCTGGCCGGGGTCAGCGTCGCTCATGGGACGCGCTCTCTACCACGGCCGGCGCGTGGGTGGCAGCGTTCTGATCTCGGCAGCATCGACGCGATGGCGGGCCCGGTTGCATCGACGCGGCGGCGGGCCGGGTCCTGTCTCGCGCGAGGTGCCATCGGGCTCCGCGGCCGACAGCGGACCTCCCGGACTTGGAGTGGCGACCGCCGTGTCCCCCACCCACCGGCGCACGAGCGATCGCTCTACCCCTTCACGGCCGCGGACCCGAGGCACCATCGCGCGAGCCACCCGGCCCTGTCCTGGTTCGATGCAGAGCGACGAGGACCTCTTGCCGGCAGCGATATGATCGTGCGCGCCACGTGACTCCCGGTGGCTGATCGCGGGACCCGCAGGGTGTGGCCGCGCAGGTCATCGCGCGTGGTCGATGGGGACCTGAATCTGCAGCCAGCGGTATGCCTCGGGCTCACCGTACGCGGTGATCTTGAATGTTCCGCCCGGTGGGTCGCGTTCCCACCACTCGGATCCGTTGAAGGTCTGTTTGCTGAACTTCTGGATCGTTCCGCGCATGACCGGCGTGACATACGGATCGATCATGGCGGCGTAGGCCCGATCGAACTCGGCGTCCATGACCGCCGCGTCATCCGCGCGCACGAGCAACTGCAGCTCGGTGATCCGTCGGGTGGTCTCGTCGAATTGAACGACCATGCTGAGCGTGCGCTTCGCGTGGTCGCGCTGGTCGTCGCACACATGCCGGACGAGTACGTGCTCCGAAAGACCGTGCCGCTCCGTGGTGCGGGTCACCGGCACCGCGCAATGGCCGGCGATGAATGCGGGCGCCGCGTCGTTCATCGGCAGGAGCGCCTCGTATGGCTTCCGCTCAGGCACGGTGCACACGCTCGCTGCGACCGTGATGAGCGCCAGGAGCATCCATCCTGCATAGATCGCCGTCTTTCCTTGCGTCATCGCGCGCGTCATCGGGCGAACTGGTGCCGGGTTGCGTGAGCGCGCAGATGTCCTCGGCGCTCTGCATCGAGCCAAGAAAGGGCCGGGTGGCTCGCGCGATGGTGCCTCGGGTCCGCGGCCGTGAAGGGGTTCAGCGATCGCTCGTGCGCCGGTGGTTGGGGGACACGGCGGTGGCCGCTGCGAGTCCGGGAGGTCCGCTGTCGGCCGCGGAGCCCGATGGCACCTCGCGCGAGACAGGACCCGGCCCGCCACCGAATCGATATAGTCCGCCCCCCATGCGCGCCGCACTCGCCGCACTCCTCCTCCTCGCCGCGTGCCCGGCGCCCGTCCTTCACTCGGGCGCCCCGCGCCCGGTCCCGCCACCGCAGCCCATCGCGACGGGCCCGAGCTACCACGCGACGGTGCGCTGGACCTCCGATGGCGTGCCGCACGTCGTCGCCGAGGACTGGGCCGGCCTCGGCTACGGCCAGGGCTGGGCGCTCGCGAGCCTGCACGTGTGCGAGGTCGCCGATCAGATCGTGCGGGTCCGCGGCGAGCGCGCGAAGTACTTCGGGCCCGGCGTCGATGACGCCAACCTCGACAGCGACTTCTTCCACCGCCACATGGGCTTCGAGGATCAGGCGCCCGCCGCGATCGCGCGGCTCTCGCCCGAGACCGCCGCGGTCGGCCGCGGCTTCGTCGCCGGCTACAACCGGTGGATCGCGACCCACGCTTCGAGTACCTGGCCGGCGGACTGCAAGGATGCCCCCTGGGTCACGCCCGTCACCGTCGAGGATATGACCGCGAACGCGCTGGCGATCGCGACCACCGCGTCGTCGCGCGCGCTGTTGCCGCTGATCGCCCGCGCCGCGCCGCGCGCTGGCGGTGTGGGCCGGCTGCCGCTGCCCGCGCGATCCGCGAGCCTGGCCTCGAACGCCTGGGCGATCGGCGGCGATCGCACCGAGGACGGCGGCGGCGTGCTGGTCGCGAACCCGCACTTCCCGTGGGAGGGCGAGCTGCGCTTCTACGAGTCGCAGCTGACGATCCCCGGCAAGCTCGATGTCTACGGCGCGTCGCTCATCGGCGTGCCGCTCATCAACATCGGCTTCAACCGCGATGTCGCGTGGAGCCACACGTTCTCGAGCTCGACCCACTTCGTGCTGTATCGCCTGCCGCTCGTCGAGGGTACGGCGACCAAGGTCGCGGTCGGCGAGACGCCGTCGCCGATCACGCCCACGACCTACACGATCGACGTGAAGGGCCCGAACGGCGCGCTGACCAGGGTCTCGCGCACGCTCTATCGCAGCCACTGGGGCCCGATGGTCGACTCCGCCGAGCTGCCGTGGGATCCCGCCTCCGCCACCGCCTACGCGATCACCGACGTCGCGCTCGACAGCGACGGCGACCTCCACGATGGCGCCGCGCTCGACGAGTACCTCGCGTTCGCGCGCGCGACCTCGGTCCACGACATCGCGGCCGCGGTCAAGCGCAGCCATACGCCGTTCCTCAACACGATCGCCGCCGACGCCGCGGGCGAGGCGCTCTACATCGATGGCTCGCGCGTCCCGGCGCTCACCGACCAGGGCATCGCGATGTGGCAGCTCGGCCGCAAGGCGATCCCCGCGCTCGACGCCGCCTGGAAGAAGGGCGTGGTCGTGCTCGACGCCTCGAACGCGCTCTTCAACCTCGCCGGCGACGCCCACGGCGCGCGGCTCATCGATGGCGCGCCCAGGCTCGAGCGCCGCGACTTCGTGATGAACGCCAACGATCCGTTCCGGTTCACCAACCCGTCGGTCGTGATGCCCGACGCCTCGCCGCTCTACGGCGAGGCCGCGACGCCCTCGACCCGCACGCTCGCGAACTGGATGGCGCTCCTCGATCCCAAGGTCCGCGATCGCGCGACCGCCGCGGCCGCGATCCTGTCGAACCAGTCGTCGACGGCGACGCTGTTCCGCGCCGAGATCGTCGCCCGGTGCAAGGCGTCCAACGGCCTCAAGACCGAGCGCGATCACCGGCGCGGCGCCGCGGTGCGCGTCATCCGCGACCTCACGCAGGCCTGCACCACGCTCGAGCACTGGGACGGGCGCTTCGGCGTCGACTCGCGCGGCGCGGCGCTGTGGCGCGAGCTCATGCGCGAGCTCGCGCCGGGCTACGCGGTGCCGTGGAAGGTGCCGTATCGCCCCGGCGATGCGACCACGCCGCGCGGCCTCGCCGATCGGCCCGCGACCGGCCCCGATCCGGTCGCGACGGCGCTCGAGACCGTGATGCAGCGCTTCGCCGACGCCAAGCTCGCCCTCGACGCGCCGCTGGGCGCGGTCCAGTTCACGCTGCGCAACGGCCAGCGCGTGCCGCTGCCCGGCGGCCAGGAGCTCGACGGCGTGGCCAACGTGGTCACCTGGGGCCAGCTCAACGGCACGCTCCTGCCGCGCCAGACGCGCGGCGCGCCGCTGTCGCCCTCGGGGCTCACCGCCGACGGCTGGCCGGTCAACTACGGCACCAGCTTCGTGATGGCGGTCGATCTCGATCCGAAGGCCGGCACCCACGCCGACGTGCTCCTGACCTACGGCAACTCCGGGGATCCGGCGTCGCCGCACTACCGCGATCAGCTCGGCAGCTTCGCGGCCGGTGCGCTGCGCCCAGCCCGCACCACCGACGCCGAGATCGCCGCCGATCCGGGCGTCACGACCGAGGATCTGCGCTACACCGAGGCCGCCCCATGACCCTCATCAGCAAGCTCCGCGGCGCCGCCATCGAGGCGCTGCTCGGTACCCCTGGCGATCGCGCGCTCGCAGCGGTCGCCGACATGCGCCGGCGCGTCGCGCGCGAGCCGGCGCGCCTCGACTTCTACTACGACCCCGCGGACCCCGCGAGCCACCTCGCGGCCCAGGTCACGCAGCGCCTGATCGCGGCGTACTCCGTCGACGTCGAGCTGCACATCGTGACGCCGCCCGCGTCGGACGTGGACCCGTCGCCCGAGCTGCGCGCGCTGTTCGCGGTCAAGGACGCGAAGGACGTCGCGACCCAGGTCGACCTCGAGTTCGTCGGCAAGAGCACGCCCGATCCCAACGCGGTCCGGCGGGCGGCGGCGATCCTGTGCAAGCCCCGGCCGCTGACCGAGCGGCTCGCGCTCGCGATCGAGGTCGGCAACGCGCTGTTCCAGAACGACTCGAAGGCGATCACCGCGCTCGGCGGCAAGCACGGCAGCGAGAGCACCCTCGAGGTGCCCGCGATCATGAACACGAACTACTCGCTCCTGCGCAAGCGCGGCCACTACCAGGCGGCGTCCTGGTACTGGAACGGCGTCTGGTACGGCGGCATCGATCGCGTGCCGTATCTCGAGGCCGCGCTCGCGGCGTCGACCGGGCAGGCCGCGCCGCCGGTGATCCACACCCGGCCCGAGGCCGAGCGCCCGCCCGCGCGCCTGACCCTGCCCAAGGACACGACCACGCCGGTCCTCGACTTCTGGTTCTCGTTCCGCTCGCCGTACTCGTACCTCGCGCTCGGCCGCGTCGCCGAGCTGGCGAAGCGCTACCCGATCGAGGTGCGGCTCCGGCCGATCCTGCCGATGGTCACGCGCGGCCTCGCGGTGCCCACGGTCAAGCGGCTCTACATCGTGCGCGACGCCAAGCGCGAGGCCGATCGCCTCGGCGTGCCGTTCGGCGCGGTCTGCGATCCGCTGGGCAAGGGCGTCGAGAACGCGCTCGCGATCGCGCACCACGCGCTGCGCGGTCCGCACGGCTGGGACTTCGTGACCGCGGCCGCGCGCGGCGCGTGGAGCGAGGCCCGGGATCTCGCCGACTACGCCGACCTGCGCGCGATCGTCGAGAGCGCGGGCATGACCTGGGACGAGGCGCGCGCGGCGATCGCCGACGAGGCGTGGCGTCCGTGGGCGCAGCAGAACGCGAGCGATTTGACCTCGGTCGGCCTGTGGGGCGTGCCGAGCTTCCGCATCGGCGACTACATCACGTGGGGCCAGGACCGGATCGATTACCTGGAGGATCGCCTACGCCGGCATTTTGCGGCACCGGCCGCAACGGTACCATCGACATGAAAACTAGCGCGTGATCACTGGTTCGACCTGTGATACAGCCCGCGCAACCTAGGGGAGGTTTCATGTCTGATCAATCGTCGGGGCGGTCGTCCGCCGACCGCGGCCTTGGTGGTCTCGGGCTCATCATGCAACTCGGAGGCACGGTATTCGCCGCCTTCGCAGCGATGCTCGTGTTTGCGGGCCTGATCACGATGGGGCGGATGGGTGGAGGCGGCGCGGGCAAGGCGCTTCTCTACCTGCTGCTGATTGGCGGCACCGCGATGGCGCGCTCGCTCATCCATCGCACGGCCGGTGCGGATCTCTGCTACGCGACGACGACTCCCTTCGCCGGTATTCGCCGCTATTTTGCGGCCTCGGCCGCGAACACGGGGGCTGTGTTCCTGGTCGCGGCGACCGAGGGCGCGCCGGCGAAGATGTGGATCGTCGTCGTCTGCATGCTGATGGCGTGGCCGACTGCGCTGCTCGTGGTGACGAAGATGCCCGGCTTCCGCGAGATGGATGCGCAGCGCATCCCGGTCGGTCCGGACAAGGGCTTCGAGGGCGCCTCGCTACTGATGCTCGCGATCGGCGCCATCGGTCTGTCGATCGCCACGATCATGCTCTACGTCTCGTACACGGCCGTCACCGCCCGGCACGCGCCCAGCTCGGCGGTGCTGCTGCTGGTCGCCGCCGTCGTGCTGTTCATCCGCGCGATCCTGCACGTGGCCGCGGGTCTGCGCGGTGTCCGCGAGACCTATGTCGACCGCGTCGTCGAGGGCGCCAACCGCTACGCCAACTTCGGCGTCATCGCCTCGTTCGTGGTCGGCGGCTCGATCCTGCTGCTGGGGATGCAGGCGGTCGCCGATCCGACCGTGCTGGTGATGGTCGGCTGCGTGACCTGGGTGTTGCTCGCGTGGCCGCTCGCGATCCGGCGCTTCTTCTCGGAGCGGCAGTTCGCCGACATGATGGCGGGCGTCGACCCGTCGGCGCATGTCCGGGCATCGGACATGGGCCTTTCGTCGCTCGGCTGGCTGCTGTTTGCCCAGGGCGTGCTCGGCCTTGCGATGGTCCTGCCGTCGATTCTGATGGGCGATGGCGGCCTGTTTGGTGGCTCGGGCGGTGGTGGCATGAGCCGGATGGGCGGGCTCGGCGAGGCCGGCTCGCTGATGTCGATCCTGCAAGCGCCGGCCGGGCACTCGCCGTGGTGGAGCGTGGGCACCGCCGCGGTCACGTTGTGGGCCGCGATCGAGCTGATCCGGATGACCGAGCTGTACCGCGTGGCCGGCACGGTCTTCGGCGCGGTGGTCACCGCCGTCACGCTCTACATGTTCTGGCCGATCATCAGCCACCTCGGCGAGGTGATGCGGGCCGGCCCGATGGCGATGGTCTCGCTGCTCGCGGGGCTGGCCATCCAGCTCGCGATCCCGCTGACGGTGCTGTTCGCGGCCAACCGGAACCCGCTGCCCGCCGCGACCGCGCGGATCGCGCCGCCGGGGCCGCCGAGCCCGTACTGATCGACTGATCCACCGGTGACCGATCGCTGATCGGTCCCCTGGCATCCATCCACGCGGCCGCCTCCGGGCGGCCGTCGTGCGTTTCGGGGCGTGAGATCGGCGCGCCTACCGCGCCGCGCCTACCGCGCCGCGGCTACGGGCAGGCCGGGAGCGGCAGGCCGTGGACCGCCGCGACGGTCGCATCGAAGCGCTGCTGCATGCTCTTCATCGTGTCGCTGGCGCCCGACGACCGCGCGTTGACGTGCTCGATGTACTCGACCATCGTCACATCGGGCGAATCCGCCACTCCGTAGTACTGCACGGAGCCTTCGAGGATCTTGATGAAGTCGGTGCCGGCGACCTTCTGGTACCGGATCATCGCGCGCTCGGGCGCCTCGGGGGTGCCATCGATGGTGCCGTACCGCCAGAGCTCATCCCACGCGACCGTGATGATGTTGTCGACCTCGTAATGCATCTGGAACCCGTACTCGTAGTCCGGCTCGATGCCCACCGTCGCGGAGTGGCGCGTCACGGCGCAGCCCTGGTCCATGACGTCGGGGTTCTTGGACATCGCCCACGCGGTCGCGGGCGGCACCAGCAGGTAGCCGCGGCCGTGCACCGAGTTGAACGTGGTGAACGGCTGGATCTCCATCGTCAGCGTCTCGGTGTACGCGCCGCCCTGCTGCTGGGGCGCGTTGTCGTCCTCGAGTGGCTCGAGCCCGGGCGGGAAGTCCGTGGTCGAGTTCCCGAAGCAGCCACCGAGCGCCGCGCCGGCGAGGGTGGCGAATGCGAAGAACGCTGGGGACCGCACGAGGACATCATCCCCCCGAATCGGCTCCACGGCAAACTCGTGTCGGGCCTCACGCCGGGGTGCGCTGATCTGGCAGGTCGCGGCATCCCTGCACGATCTGCGACGAAGTTGTCGCCGATGCCTCCGAGAGCGGGGAGCATTCCCACTTCCACCGCGGTGTGCGACGATGCAGGGAGGGATTCATGAACGACCCCCGGAACGAGCCGACCGAGGCCTTCGGTCCTTACCTCCTGTTCGACAAGCTCGGGTCGGGAGGCATGGCGACCGTTCACCGCGCCAAGAAGCGCGGGATCGAGGGCGTCGAGGCACCGGTCGCGCTCAAGCGGCTACTGCCCGAGCTGGCGGTCAACGACGAGTTCGTGCGCGCGTTCGTGCGCGAGGCCCGGCTCGCGTCGCAGCTGCGGCACATGAACATCGCCCAGACCTACGATCTCGGTCGCGTCGAGGGCGTCTACTACATCGCGATCGAGCTGATCGCGGGCCATGACCTGCGCCAGATCCTGCGCCACACCGCGTACTCGACTGGCCCGATGCCCGTGCCGCTGGTGCTCAACGTGCTCTTCCAGCTGTGCGAGGCGCTCGACTACGCGCACTCGTTCAAGGACGAGAACGGCACGCCGCTCGGCCTCGTGCACCGCGACGTCTCGCCGGCCAACGTCCTCATCAGCGAGGACGGCACGGTCAAGCTCGTCGATTTCGGCATCGCCAAGGCGACCGCGGCCAACTGGCAGACGATGAGCGGCCAGCTCAAGGGCAAGTTCGCGTACATGGCGCCCGAGATGCTCGAGGGCATGGTCGACGCGCGCGCCGACCTGTTCTCGCTCGGCATCGTGGCGTACGAGCTGCTCACCTCGCAGCCGCTGTTCGGCGGCGGCGGCGACGACATCGAGACGCTCAAGCGCGTGAAGGTCTGGAATCCGCCGCCGGTCTCGTCGATCAACCGGCACGTGCCGAAGGAAGTCGACATGGTCATCGCCACGGCGCTGGCCAAGAACCCGACGCAGCGCTGGCAGACCGCGGCGCAGCTGCGCGGCGCGATCGAGGCGCTGACCAAGCGCCCGGGCATGGCGGCGTCGACGCAGGACCTCGCGCGCTGGCTGTACTGGGCGTTCACGCAGCCGGCCGGCGCGCGCCGCTGGGACGAGCCGGTCGGTGGCGCGGTGTCGCGCATGCCCGAGCTCGACGATCCGAGCATCGTCGTCGAGCGCGCGCCCGCGCCGCAGAACAACGCCACGTTCATCCCGCCCGAGGCGCCGGGGCGCTCGCGTCCGCCGACCGCGCCGGTCGCGCACGTCAACACGATGCCCTTGCCCGCGGCGCAGGTGCCGCCGGCCAGCCCGCACCAGCTCGCCGCCTCGGCGGCCCGCACGATGTTCGTCGACAACAGCCCGCCACCGCCGCAGGTGACGCCGGCGTCCGGCGTGAAGACGCTGTTCGTCGACGGCAGCGCGCCGCCGCAGAACTGGCAGCGGCCCGAGCCGCGGGTGACGCCGGCGCCGAGCTTCGGGCAGAACGAGCTCGCGGCGCGGCCGACGATGGTGCCGGGCTGGTCGATGGGGCAGCCGCAGGCGCAGCCGCAGCAGGTGCCGATGGGCACGCCGCACGGCACGCCCGCCGCGCCCGCGCCGCTCGCAGGCACGCCGATCGCGAGCCCCGAGTACCTGCAGGCGATGGCGCAGTACAACGCCGGCCAGGCGCCCGGGCCCGGCCAGATGCCGCACGCGCAGCTGCCGCACACACCCGAGCGCGCGCGCGGCGTCGTCGATCTGCCGCCGCCGCCGAAGTCGAGCAGCCTCGGCACGATCCTGATCCTGCTGCTGTGCGCGGGCGCCGCGGTCGGCGGGTACTTCCTCGTGCACTACTTCGCGAATCAGTGATGTCGCCGATCGACGAGCTCGCCGAGCGCGTGATGGATCTCGAGGTCCGGCTCGCGTACCAGGACAAGACGATCGCGACGCTCGACGGCGTCGTGCGCGCGCTCGCCGACAAGGTCGATCACCTCTCGGCCGAGCTGCGGCAGGTGCGCAAGTCGATGGACAGCCCCGAGGGCGCGCTCGGCCCGGCCTCCGAGAAGCCGCCACATTTCTGACGCGCGCGGCGTCGCGCCCGGGCGCGATTGACGGGCGTCGCGCCGGGCACGTACGGTCTGGCGAATGGCGAAGAAGCGGATCGCGATCATCTCGACGGGCGGCACGATCGAGAAGACCTACGACGAGCTGTCGGGCGTGCTCGCCAACGGCGTCTCGGTGCTCGACGTCATGCTCGCGTCCCTCGAGCTGCGCGGCGTCGACGTGCTGCGCGTGCAGCTGATGAACAAGGACAGCCTCGAGATGACCGTGGCGGATCACACGCTGATCGCCGAGACCGCCGACAACATGGCGCGCGCGACCGACGGCGTGGTGATCGTGCACGGCACCGATCGGCTCGCGACCACGGGCGATCGGATCGTCGAGCTGGTCGGGACGCCCGCGACGCCGGTGGTCCTGACCGGCGCGATGCGGCCGTACGAGCTGCGCTCGACCGACGCGCTGCAGAACCTGACCGAGGCGCTGTGCGCGGTGCAGCTGGTCGCGCCCGGGGTCTACGTCGCGATGCACAACCAGGTGCTGCGGTTCCCTGGGGTGGTCAAGGACCGACAGCTGGGCACGTTCGTCAAGGCCTGATCCTTCGATCGGCCGGCCCGGAGGCCACGGGATCCGCCAACCTCACGCACACGAGGGCTGATCTCGCCGACGCGCGCGGAGTACGATGGCGCGCATGGCCTCCTCCGGCGGTGATCGGCGCGCCCCGCTGCCGCCGCCGTTCGCGAGCGGTCGCGCGGCCTCGCCGACGACGCCCCCGCCGAATCGCGGCCCCGTCGAGCCGGTGGCGCCGCCCCCGGCGGCGACCACGCCCGGCGTCGGTGCGCCGGTGAAGACCGTGGCGCCCAACCCCGCGCCGGCGGCCGCGCCGCCAGCACCTGCGGCCGGGCCGGCGGCAGGG
>JAIOQA010000318.1 GCA_021413675.1 Deltaproteobacteria bacterium
GCGCGCGACGACGGCGAGCTCAGCGCCGCGGCGGCCTACGCCCGCGACGCCGCCGACCTGGCCCACACCGCCGGCTTGCCGGTCGAGCGCCTGGCTGCAACCGGCGCGCTCGACGCCATCGCTGGTGGCGAGGCCCGCGCCGATACGTCGCACGGCAGCGCCGCGACGATGACGCCGGCGGCGATCGAGGCCGCGTCGCGCCTGCTCGGCGACCTCGGCCTGACCGCGATGCGCCCGTTCCGCGTGATCAGCGCCGAGGGCGGCATCTCGGACGTCGCCGACGCGGATCCCGAGATCCTGCGCCTCGGCTCGCGCTCGCTCGCGGTCGATGGCGTCCGCGAGGTCATCTGGCGCAGCGGCGTCGAGCTCGCGGATCTCCGCCGCCGCAGCCTGCTCAAGCGCCTGCTGTTCCTGTTCGCCTCGGCGCCCGGCCGCGTGTTCTCGAAGGAGGACATCGTCCAGTCGGTGTGGAACGTCGAGTACCACCCGCTCCGCCACGACGCGGCGCTGTTCACGAACATCATGCGCATCCGCCGGCTGCTCGGCGAGGACGGCGCGGAGATCATCCGCGTCACCGAGGACGGCTATCGCTTCAGCCCGCCCAAGGACTTCGTCTTCGTCCACCCGGTGAACTGAGTAGCGGGGACGCAGAAAACCGCTCGTCGGGTTCGCCCGGCGAGCGGTTCGTCGTTTTCGGCGGCGCGACCGGTCGCGCGACCCTCGCCGTCGGTCAGCCCGGCTGGATGCAGAAGCTGAAGACCGCGACGTCCTTCGCGCCGCCGGCCGGCGTCGCCTCGATCGTCGTCTGCCACACGCCCGGCATCCAGAGGTTGATCATGTCCAGCTGGTAGTGGCCCGCGGTCGGCTCGG
This sequence comes from Deltaproteobacteria bacterium, assembly GCA_021413675.1. Classification (GTDB taxonomy): domain Bacteria; phylum Myxococcota_A; class Polyangia; order Haliangiales; family Haliangiaceae; genus JAIOQA01. The sequence goes on from JAIOQA010000318.1 coordinate 871, forward strand.
TCACCACCGGCGTCACGCCCGCGTCGTGCTGGTGATCGGGCATGTACGGCGTGACCTTCACGGCCGCGCCAGCGATCGCCGCGCCGCCGCCGTCGACGAGATCGAGCTGCCAGGCGTTGAGCCCGCGCGACGGCGTGACCGGCGTCGCCGACATGAGCTTGAAGGTCACGCTGCCCTGGCTGCCGGCCTTGGTCATGCCGGCGGTGAACACCTCGGCCCGCGAATCGGTCGAGCAGTCGACGAACGCGTCGGGCTCGGCCGGCGTGCCGCCGCCACAGGCGGCGAGGGCGCCCGCGAGTCCCAGGGTGGCGAGGCCGCGCAGCGAGGTGGTCATCCAGGGGCCTACGTTCATGGCCCCTGCAGGTTACGCCGCGCGCCGACCGGCGCCCACCGCCAACGCTGACCCTGGCTGGCAGGGGTGCGCGCGTCACACCGCGGGCGCGACCTCGGTTACTGCAGCGACCGGCCGACCAGCACGACCACGTGCTTGTCGTGGCCGATGTCGCTGGGCGTGCCGAGGTACGCGATGCGGACCACCGCGAGCGATTCGCCGGGCACGAGCCACACGCCATCGATCGCCGCGCGCGGCCGGAGGTACGACGTCACCGTGGCACGGCCGACGCGCGGATCGATCCCCATCACGATCGGCTCGACGGTCAGCGCGAGCGTGAACTTGCGGATCGGCGGCCCGCCGCCCGGGATGCGCAGCGCGCGCCGCTGGATCACGCGCGTCGTCAGCATCCACGCGTCGGGATCGGTCGGCACCAGCGGGGTCACGCTCGCGCGCAGCTCCGCGAGGCGATCGGCGACGCGCGTCCCGGCGCTGCCGCTCGGGCCCTCGTACAGGCTGCGCGCGATGACCGGGCGACCGGCGTGCTCGCCCGCGAGGTGCATGACGTGGACGAGCGGCACGCCCGGGCCGGTGTGCTCGACGAGGTGGATCGCGCCGCGCGCGCGGTCGAGGCCGAGGACCTCGAACGTGTGCGGCGTGGCGGCGTCGCGCAGCGCGGCGGGCGCGACGGCGGCGGTGGTGGTCAGGAACGACAGCGAGGTACGCATGGGGATTCGCTCGTAGGTGCGGGCCGCGAGGATCGCGCGCTCGATACGTCTGGAACGGCCGAGCACGCGCAACGATTCACGGTCGCGCGCACTGCGCTCGGACGGATCGCGCCCCGAGGGGCTCGTTTCGTCGACGGGGCGGGGCGGGCGCGACACGATCGGTTCCATGTATTGGAACGGATGACTGCCCGAATGGTTGCGTTCACGTGATCGCGCCGACGCGTGGGAATAGCCACAGCGCGACGGCCGTTCTCGATCTCCGCGCGCGCCCGGATCGCGCGCCATCCGGCGAGAATCCATCGCTTCGCGACGGGTCGAACCAGCGTCGTCGCACACCGGCGCACGCCGCGCTGGGCGCGCGTCGCGCGTGTTGCGAAGTGTTTCGTCGTCGGTGTCGGCGTACGCCTACGGGGCGTACGTGGTCTCGCGCGCGACCGCGCCATCGGGCGCGAACTCGGTCCACCGGCCGACGCGCCGGCCGGCGCGCAGCTGGCCGCGGCGCAGCGTCTTGCCGCCGGGCCGGTACTCGTCCCACGAGCCGTCGAGGACGCCGGCCTTCCACGTCGCCCGCGACGCCATCCCGCCGTCGGGGTACCAGGTCGTCCACTCGCCGTCGGGCCGATCGTCGACGTAGCTGCCGCTCTCGGCGCGGGTGCCGTCGGCGTAGTACTGGGTGTAGACGCCCTGCCGCGCGCCAAGGGCGTACGTGACCTCGGCGACGAGCGAGCCGTCCTCGGCCCACCGCCGCCACGGCCCGACCCGCACGCCGCGGTGATAGCTCTCGTCGATGACGAGCGTGCCGTTGGCCGCGTAGGTCTTCCACGGCCCGTCCTTGTGATCGTCGACGTAGCGGCCCTCGAGCGCGCGCGTGCCGTCGGGGAAGTACTCGAGGTACGCGCCGTCGAGCCGGCCGTGGCTGCGGTACGCCTTCGCGGCGACGCGCTTGTTGGGGCCGCGATCGATCTCGACGCCCGAGCCCTTGTCGAGCGTGTAGCGGTTCCAGACCGCGCCGCTCGCGGTGTACTCGACGACGTCGCCGTCGATCACGCCGCCGACGTAGCTGGCCTGCCAGCTCGGCTGGCCGCTCGACCACTCGGTCCACGTGCCGATCCGCAGGCCCTTCGCGTAGCTACCCTGGCGTGTCCGGTCGCCGGACGACGAGTACCAGGTCCACGTGCCGTCGCGCTTGCCGTGGGCGTAGCCGCCGTCCTCGCGCTTGTGGTCGCGATCGCGCCACGACACCCAGGGCCCGTCGAGGCGGCCGTCGCCGTCGTAGTTCTCGTCGAGCACGAGCTCGCCGCGCTGCCACAGCTGGCGCTTCCCGGTCCGCACGCCGGCGCGGTAGCGCTCGGTGATGAGGATCGTGCCCTTCCAGCCCATGCGGCGCTCGCCGTCGAGGACGCCGTCCTTCCAGCCCTCGACCAGGGTCTGGGTGCCGTCGGCGTTCCACTGCATCGTCCGGCCGCTGCGCACGCCGTCCTTCCAGCCGATCACCATCGCCTTCGCGCCCGACTCCCACCACCGGGTCTCGACCCCGGTGCCGTCGGTCATCGTGTACGCGCCGAGCGCGCGGCCGTCGCGCGCGAGCTGCTCCCAGCGGCCGTGCTTGCCGCCGAGCTTCCACGCGCCGCGCTCGGCGATCGCGCCGCCCGGGTAGTAGCGCTCCCACGCGCCGTCGAGCGCGCCGCCGGCGTAGCTGCCGCGCACCGCGACCGTGCCGTCGGGGAACAGCTCGACGAACGCGCCGTCGCGGGTGCCGTCGGGGCGCGCGCAGTACGCGGCGCGCGCCGGCGCGGGCGGCTGGATCGGCGCCTGGCCGTCGGCGCAGGTGATCGGCAGGGCCGGCGCGATCTCGACG
>JAIOQA010000208.1 GCA_021413675.1 Deltaproteobacteria bacterium
GGCCGCCACCGCCGCCGCCACCGCCCGCCGACACCGTCCCGACGCCGCGCGTCGACCCCTCGGAGGCGCTCGCCCACGCGACCACCCGCCCGGCGCCGCTGCGCGCGGCGGAGGCCGAGAGCGATCCGACCGTGATCGAGGCGCCGCGGGCGAGCGGGACGCCGATCGCGCGCCGCCACGGCCTGCTGTCGGACCTGCGCTACGCGTTCACCGCGCGCGTCGATCTGGCCCGCGCCCGCCGCGAGCTTGGCGAGGTCGAGACCCTGCTCACCGGCCTGCGCCGCGACCGCGACACCGCGCTGGTCGCGATCGCGTCCGCGGCGATCGCCGACGACGGCATCGAGCACCCGGCGCTGCCCGGCGCCCGCGATCAGCTCGCCAGCTTCGAGGACGAGCGCGCCGTCGCCGCCGGCGCGGTCGCCGCGGTCGAGAGCGAGGTCGCCGCCGAGCGCGGCCGGCGCGAGCGCCAGGGCACGGCCCACAAGGCCGACCTCGAGGCCGCCCGCGCCGACCTGACCCGCCTGGCCGCCGAGCTCGCGCCGCTCGAGCGCGAGGCCGCCGACGTCCGCCGCCAGGCCGCGGAGGTCGACGCCACGATCGCCGGGCTGGCCAAGAAGATCGCCGCCGCCGAGGCCAGCCTGGTCGCGGTCAAGGGCAAGCGCGGCGACCCGGCCGAGGTCGCCGCCGAGCTCGCGACCCTGCGCGCCGATCGCGAGGTGGTCGCACGCGAGCAGCCCGGCCTGCGCGCACGGCTCGATGGCCTGGTGCCGCGGATCGCGGCGCTGGTCGCCGAGCGCGATCGCGCCACCGCGCGGATCGCCCGCACCGAGACCGCCGAGGCCGACGACATCCGCCGCAGCGACGAGGTCCAGGCCGCGCTCGCCGCCCGCAAGGTCGTCGTCGATCGCGCCCTGCGCGACGCGATCGGCCACCGCGATCGCGCGCTCGCCTCGCTCGGCGCCCGCCTCGCCGCCGATCAGCCGCGCGGCCTGTCCGGCGAGCGGACCGCGGCGGTGACCGCCGCCGATCGCCGCATCGCCGCCGCCGACGCGCGCGCCGCCGAGCTGCGCGAGGTCGCCGCCTCGATCGATCGCCGCGCCCGGGCCCGCGGCACCGCGGTGGCGATCGGCCTGGTCGTGCTGCTCGCCGCCGCGATCTGGCTCGTGCTGCGCTAGGCGCGCTACGCCAGCGCCCGGCGCAGCTCCTCGGCGAAGAAGCTCCACACCGCGGCCACCCGCGGGACGTCGCGCAGCGCGCGATGGCCGACCAGCCACAGGCTGTCGGTCGGCCAGCCCGCGGCGTCGGCCTCGAGGGCCGGCGCCAGCCGTACCGGCGCCAGCCGCTGTCGCCGCCGGTAGGGCTCCGGCGCCAGCACCAGCCCCATCCCGCTGGCCGCCGCGATCAGCTGGGTCGTGAACACGCTCGTGCGCAGCGCGATCGCCGCGTCCGGCGCGTGCGCCGCCAGCCAGCGCGCGGCCGGCAGGCTCGCCATGTCGCGATCCCACGCGATCCACGGCGCGTCGGTCCAGGCCGCGAGCCGGCCGAGCTTCTTGACCAGCGCCGGCGCGCCCGCCGCGATCCAGCGGCCCCTGCCGAGGCGCGTGACGATCAGCTCCGCGCCCTTCGGCGCTACCGAGCGCAGCGCCAGGTCGGCCTCGTGGCGGGTGAGATCGAGCGCCGCGCCCTGGGCCGTGGCCTCGACGTCGGAGGCGTCGCGCGCCAGCCGCGCGTGCGCGGCCTCCATCGCCTCGGCGGCCGCCAGCACCAGCTCGGCCGCGCGCGTCGGGGTCAGCCCCTGGCGCGAGCGGTCGAACAGCCGCGCCCCGAGCGCGTCCTCGAACGCGGTCAGCCGCCGGCTCATCGTCGAGGTGTCGAGGCCGAGCTTGCGGGCGGCGCCGCCCAGCGTGCCCACCCGGTGGGCCGCGAGGAACACCCGCACGTCGTCCCAGCGCGAGTCTCCGTCTTGCGAAAATGCCGTCATTGCCCGGCGATCCTGGCGATTCCACCGGTTCGCCGCAAGACCTAGGGTGCGGTCATGCCCACCCCGCAAGAGCTCCACGTCGTCCTCGGCGCCGGTCAGATCGGCGCGCGCCTCGCCCGCGTCCTCGTCGCCCGCGGTCACCGCGTCCGCGTCGTCCAGCGCACCGCCGCGCCGCCCGCGCCGGGGACCGAGCACCTCGCCGGCGACCTGACCGACCTCGGCTTCGCGGCCGCGGCCGGGCGGGGCGCGCGCGTGGTCTACGACTGCATGAACCCGCCGTACCACGCCTGGTCGCGCGAGCTGCTCGCGCTCGGCCGCGGCAGCCTGCACGCCGCGACCACCGCCGGCGCCAAGCTGGTCGCCCTCGACTGCCTCTACATGTACGGCCGGCCGACCGGCCCGATGGCCGAGGATGCGCCGCGCGCGCCGTGCAGCCGCAAGGGCGCGCTCCGCGTCGAGCTCGAGGCGCTGCGCCTCGAGGCCCACCGGCGCGGCGATGCCCCGGTCGCGATCGGCCGGGCCAGCGACTTCTTCGGCCCGGCGCTGCCGTTCTCGGGCTGGAGCGAGCGGTTCTTTCAGCGGATCTTCGCCGGCAAGCCCGGCGAGTGCATGGGCGACCCCGATCAGCCGCACTCGTACACCTTCGTCGACGACATCGCCCGCGCGCTCGCGACCCTCGGCGCGCGCCCCGAGGGCGTGGGCGTCTGGCACCTGCCGACCGCGCCGGCCGAGTCGACGCGCGCGATCACCCGCCGGCTCGGCGCCGCGCTCGGCCTCCGCGCCGAGGTCGCGCGCGTGCCGCGCTGGATGCTGCGCGCCACCGGCGTGTTCTCGCCGTTCATGCGCGAGGTCGTCGAGATGACCTACCAGTGGGAGGCGCCGTTCGTGATCGACGACCGCCGCTACGTCGCGACCTTCGGCGAGCAGGCGACCTCGCTCGACGACGCGGTCGCGGTCACCGCCGCGTGGGCGGCCGCGCGGTTCGGCAATGCGCGGCCGACCGCGCGACCCGCCGCCTAGCGAACCATCGTCTCGATGCGATCGATCGCGACCAGCGTCAGCGTGTAGCGCACGGCGCCCAGCCCGAGCCCGATCACGCCGAGCGCGATCGCCGCGGTGCCGGCCAGCCGCCGCGCGCCCGGATCGCGGCGCCGCCGGTAGCCGACCAGCCCGAGGCCGATCGCCGCGATGCCGGCGCCGATGGCGACGAACATCCCCGGCCACGGCAGGGCCGCCGCGACCACCGCGGCGATCGCCAGCGCGAGCGCGACCATCGACACGCGCTGAACCTACCATCGCGCCACCCGCCACCGAGCCGCGGCGCGCCGGGCCGATCTCGCTGGAATCGCCCGGGACCCGCCGCGCGGCCCCCGGCACCGCGGTTGGCATGGCGGGCCGCGGCATCGCGAGACTTGTCCCCATGGACCGGAAGCGCTATACGGGCCGGCCATGTCCGACGAGCCGACCACCCGCGCCGGGTTCTGCGCCCTCCTGGGCCTGCCCAACGTCGGCAAGTCCACGCTCATGAACCGCGTGCTGGGCAAGCGCCTGGTGGCGGTGTCCGCCAAGCCCGAGACCACCCGCAACCGCATCGTCGGCGTGAAGATGGTCACGAGCGAGATCGATGGCGTGGAGACGAAGACGCAGATCGCGTACGTCGACACGCCCGGGTTGCAGGACGGCCGCGGCGCGCTCCGCCGCTTCATGCGCGACGAGACCACGACCGCCGCCGGCGACTGCGATGTCGCGCTGCTGGTCATCGACGCCACCGATCGCCGCGGCCGCAACCCCGGCCGCCTCCACGACCAGGACGCACAGCCGCTGGCCGCCGCGATCAAGCGCGTGCCCACGGTGATCGCGCTGAACAAGATCGACAAGGTCGCCAAGCCCGACCTCCTGCCGCTGATGGAGGCGTGGGCCGCGGTCGAGGCCCACGGCCCCGTCGACGTCATCCCGATCGCGGCCTTGCACGGCGACGGCGTCGAGCGGGTCGAGCAGGCGATCGCCGCGCGCATGGCGCCCGGGCCGCACCTGTTCCCCGAGGACATGGTCACCGACCGCGCCGAGTCGTTCCTGGCCGGCGAGCTGATCCGCGAGCAGCTCTATCACCAGCTGGGCAAGGAGCTGCCCTACGCCGCTGGCGTGGTGATCGAGAAGTTCGAGGAGCGCCCGGGCGGCGACGTCGCGATCGGCGCGATCATCTGCGTCGAGCGCGACTCGCAGAAGGCGATCGTCGTCGGCAAGGGTGGCGCGCGCATCAAGGAGCTCGGGATCGCGGCGCGCGAGGCCGTCACCGAGCTGTTCGCGTGCCCGGTCCACATCAGCCTGCACGTCAAGGTCGTCCCGGACTGGACCCATGGCGGCGCCGGCCTGATCAAGCTCGGCTACCAGGGTAAGTCATGAGTCGCCTCCCGCTGATCGCCATCGTCGGTCGTCCCAACGTCGGCAAGTCGACGCTCTACAACCGGCTCGTCGGCGGCCGGCCTGCGCTGGTGCACGACACTCCGGGCCTCACCCGCGATCGCCGCTACGGCGAGTGCGACTACTTCGGCACGATGCTGCGGCTGATCGACACCGGCGGCCTCGATCCCGAGGCCGAGGCCGAGGTCATCGGCGCCGGCATCCACCGCCAGGCCTGGCGCGGCATCGACGAGGCCGACGCGATCGTCCTGGTCGTCGACGCGATGGCCGGCGTGACCCCGCTCGACAGCGAGCTGGCCGCCAAGCTGCGCACCACCGGCAAGCCGATCATGCTGGTCGCCAACAAGGTCGACAGCCCCAAGCGCGACGCCTACGTCGCCGAGCTGTACGCGATGGGCCTCGGCGAGCCGTACCCGGTGTCGGCGGCCCACGGCCGCGGCGTCGACGCGATGCTCGAGGCGCTGATCGCCAAGCTGCCGAAGGCCGCCAAGGCCGCGCCCGCGGTCGCTGACGATCCGTTCGACGCGGCGTTCGGTGGCGACGCGGACGAAGACGCGGACGACGGCGATGACGACGCGGACGATGACGATGGCGACGACGCCGTCGACGCCGGCCCGGTCGACGAGGGCGACGTCGTCATCGGCGATCCCGACGACGACGACGACGAGTACGCGCCCGATCCCGAGGACGAGCACGCGCCCGAGGACGACGGCGTGCTGGCCGACGACGAGCCGCGCGATCGCACCGCGCCCCTCGAGGACGCCGGGCCGCGCAGCGCCCACGCCGCGCGCCGCGCCGACAAGGGCCGCGGCGACGAGCGCAAGGTCGGCCCGCTGCGGGTCGCGTTCATCGGCAAGCCCAACGCCGGCAAGTCGTCGCTCACCAACCGGCTGATCGGCGAGGAGCGCTCGCTCGTCCACCACGTGCCCGGCACCACGACCGATCCGGTCGACACGCCCTTCGAGATGGGCGGCAAGAAGTACGTGCTCGTCGACACCGCCGGCATCCGCCGCCGCGCGCGCATCGACGAGGAGATCGAGAAGATCGCGGTGTCGATGGCGCTGGGCCAGATCCAGCGCGCCGACGTCTGCGTGCTGGTGATCGACGCCTCCCTCGGCCCCGGCGAGCAGGACGCGCGCCTGGCCGGCGCCGTCGAGGAGTCGGGTCGCGCGCTGGTGATCGCGCTCAACAAGAGCGATCTCATCCGCGGCAAGGACGCCGAGGCCGAGCTCAAGCAGAAGGTGAAGGACACCTTCCACTTCATGCCGTGGGCGCCCGTCGTGATGCTGTCGGCCGCGCGCGGCGACGGCACCCACCGCCTGATGGATCTCGCGTCGCGCGTCGCCGCCGAGCACCGCCACCGGGTCGCGACCTCCGAGCTCAACCGGTTCTTCGCCGAGGTCGTCGAGGTCACGCCGCCGGGCATCTACCGCGGCCGCGCGATCCGCATCCACTACATCACGCAGGCCCGCGTCGCGCCGCCGACGTTCCTGTTGTGGGCCAACCAGCCGACCGGCGTCGCGCCGTCGTATCGCCGCTACCTCTCGAACCAGCTGCGCAAGCGCTACGGCTTCCGCGGCTCGCCGATCCGGATCTTCGTCAAGGACAAAGGCGGCGACCGGCGCGAGGACGACGCGCCGGTGCGGCCCAAGATCCCCGCGCGCCCGCGCCGCCGCTGACCCGCGGCCCTCGGCGCACTTGCCCCGACGCGCACAACGGCACGTTCCCGGGCATCGACGGGGTCGGCATGCCCCCCGACAACGTTTGCAGCGGGTTCCTCCGATCGAGGCCGCAGGCCGAGTGATCGGCGCGGCACGGGCGCGCCCGGCGGCGAGTGCCGCCGAAAGTGAAGGGGAGGCTCGGCGGGGCTTGCCCCCGACGAGGGGAACGGCACGTTCGGTTCGAGGCCGTGGGCTTAGATCGCTCTGACGCACGTCCGCCCGAAGGGCCAGGCGTGCGTCAGAAGTAGCCCCATCGCCACGTCCGGCGCACGCCGATCGTGAAGATGGTGGTGTTGCCGGCGAACGAGCCGAGGCGTGCCTCGACGCCCCACGACCGATCGCGCGAGCTCAGGACATCGAGCCCGCCGCCCAGCTCGAGCAGCGGATCGAAGCCGCCGGGCAGGGGGCCGCCGCCCAGGCCGATCCCGCCCACCCCGACCAGCGCGTAGGGCACGTACTTGAGGACGTCGAACCGGTAGACCAGGCCGCCGGCCAGCCAGCCCGCGCCGCTGCCGCCATCGCCGGCGAAGCCGCCGCCGGCCACCGACACCCGCCACGACAGCGCCTCGGAGATCCCGCGCTCGTAGGTGATCGCCGCGACCCCGCCGATCGACGGGTGCGCGGTCATCCCGTCCTTGCCTGGCGTCGCGTAGGTCGCCCAGCCGAGCGATCCCGACAGCGCGCTCTCGCCCTCGCCAGCGCGGGCCGCGCCCGTCGCTGCGGACAGGATCGCGGCGCTCGCAGCGACGCGGAACACGTTCGAACGCGGCCGCGCCGGGGTGTGCACCTGATCCGTATCGCCTGGAAGTGCAGGGCGGGGCAACCCACCCCGCGCCCTTCGGGTCCAACACCGTGAATTGACACCCCCGGTGGACGGGTGCTACGACCCCAGCCCCGCACGCCCCCGAGGATCCCCGTGGCGAACAACGACTCCGACGATACCGACGCTGCCCCCGAGACCGAAACCGTCGCCGCCAAGGCGCCGCGGAAGGTCGTCACGCCGATCGCCGGACCCGAGTCGCTCGCCGACCGGCTCCGACCCCACATCAAGAAGATCGGCGCCGGTGCGCTCGCGCTCGCCGGCGTGCTCGGCGCCTTCTACACGTGGCGCTGGATGTCGAACCGCAAGGCGGCGACCCACTCGGTCGCGCTCGCCTCGGCGGTCGATCTCGCCCAGCGCGGCGTCGAGGCGCCCGATCCGGCGAAGCCCGCGCCCGCGGCGCCCGACGCGACGAAGCCCAAGACCTTCCCGACGGTCAAGGACCGCGCGCAGGCCGCGCTGACCGCGCTCGACGACGCCGGCGGCCTCGCCGAGGCCGATCCGCTGTACCGCGCCGCGCTCCTGATGGACGCCGGTCGGCTCGACGAGGCGACCGCGATCTACGCCGCCCACGCCACCGACGCCGGCCTCGACGGCGTGCGCGCGCGCGAGGGCCAGGGCTACGCCGCGGAGGCGCGGGCCGCGGCCACCAAGGACTCGGCCGAGCAGCAGAAGCTCCTCGAGCAGGCGCTCGCCGTGTTCAAGACGATGCAGCCCGACGACAAGGGCCCGCGCGCCGACTACGCGCACTACCACGTCGCGCGCGTGCTCGCGCAGCTCGGCCGCAACGCCGAGGCCAAGGCCGAGCTGACCAAGGCGCTCGAGCTGGCGCCGGAGAGCGACATCAAGGACGACATCACGGCGCGGCTCGCCCTGGTCGACGTCCCATGATCGCGCGCGTCCTCGGGCTGGCGGCGGCGCTCGGGGCCGCGGCGTGTGCGCGCGGCCCGGTCGATCCGGACACCGTCGATCCGACCCGCGCGGCGGCGCGCGACCCGCTGGGCCAGCCGGTGATGGCGCTGCGCTGGCAGCACGCCACCGCCGATCGCCTGAACGAGGTCACGCCGCAGGAGTTCGCGGCGCCCGCGGTCGATCGCGACACGGCGTACATCGGCACCGCGACCGGTCACTTCCTCGCGCTGCGCCTGTCCGATGGCCACGTGCGCTGGGAGATCAACGCGCGCGGCGTCTCGGCGCAGGCGCTGGTCGCCTGGCCCAACATCTACGTCGGCACCAACGACGGCGAGCTGATGTGCCTGACCGCGGATCGCGGGCGCGAGTGCCTGAATCCCGAGAAGCCGGGCACCAAGGCCTGGCCGTACCAGAGCCACGGCCCGATCGGCCAGCCGCCGGTCGCCGTCGCCGGCATGGTCGCGTTCGCCAACGAGGCGGACACGGTCACCGCCGTGGACGCGCGCACCGGCGCGTTCAAGTGGCAGTACAAGAGCGAGACGCCGGAGGAGTACACGCTGCGCGGCCACGCCGGCCTCGCGGTCGACGGCGACCTCATCTTCACCGGCTTCGCCAACGGCACGCTGGTCGCGCTGCGCGCGCAGACCGGCTCGGTCGCGTGGCTGACCTCGCTGAAGGGCGACGCCGATCGCTTCTTCGACGTCGACGCGACGCCGATCGTGGTCGGCTCGACAGTTTTCGCGACGTCGTCGTCGGGCGGCGTCTACGCGCTCGACAAGGCGACCGGGCTGGTGCGGTGGCGCGTGGCGCTGTTCGAGGGCGCCAACGGCCAGGCGCCGGGCAACGTCGGTGGCCTGGTGTCCGATGGCGAGCGGCTCTACGTCGCCGCGGCCGACCAGGGCATCTACTGCCTCGACCTCGACGGCAACATCCTCTGGCGCCAGGGCACGCGCGGCGGCGGCGAGCCGGCCGCGCCGCTGGTGACCGGCGACTTCCTGATGTACGCGCTGGCCGACGGCGGGCTGTTCGTCGCCGACAAGCGCAGCGGCGACGTGCTGCAGTACTTCGATCCCGGCGACGGCGTCTCGGCGCAGCCGGCGATCACCGGCGACGATCGCGTGATCGTGCTGTCGAACCGCGGCATCGCGTACGGCCTCGATCTCGATCGCTGAGAGGCCGCGATCGCGCCGGGCAGGGCGCGGTCACCATCGCCGTCCGATTGGTCGGACCGTTGATGTTTCACCGTCAATCGTTCACCGGAGCCTAGCAATCCCGGCCACTTCCAGCGTGGCCCGGTGGTTGCTCTATCCGGGGGCATGACGATCACGTGTCGCCGTATCTCGCGGGTCGCGCCGCTCTCGACGTTCTCCAGCAAGGTCGCCATCGCCATCCCCGCGTACAACGAGGGGCCGCACCTCGCGGAGCTGATCGCCCGCTGCCGCGCCACCCGGCCGACCGTCATCGTCGTCGTCGACGACGCCTCGACCGACGACACCCCGGCCATCCTCGCCGCGCTGGCGCGCGAGCCGGGCGCGCCGCTGATGGTCCTGCGCAACGCGCCCAACCTCGGCAAGCAGGGCTCCGTCCGCCGCGCGCTGCGCGCCCTGCGCGGCGTCGACGTCGACGCGGTGGCGCTGATCGATGGCGACCTCCAGCACGAGCCCAGCGAGCTGCCCGGCCTGGTCGAGCTGCTGCGCGACCACGACGCGATCATCGGCGCCCGCGATCAGTCCGAGATGCCGAGCCACCGCCGGTTCTCGAACTGGCTGGTGAACCGCACGTTCGCGGCGTTCGCCGGCATCGACTTCGCCGACGTGCAGTCCGGCCTGCGCATCTATCGCAAGGCGATCTCGGACGCGCTCGCGCTCGCGCTGCCCGAGCGCGGGGGCTTCGGCATCGAGCACGAGTCGCTGGCGCTGCTCGCGCAGCTGGCCGCCGAGCGGACCGCGCCGTTGCGGCTGGCCGCGGCGACCATCACGTGTCGCTACGG